>JBNLAL010000187.1:0-4038 GCA_050302115.1 Gammaproteobacteria bacterium
ATTCGAATGCAGAACAACCTGTAAATGCAGATTTCACATTATATACATCACAGAAGGCACAAAAAAGAGAACAGCCCAACCTATGGCTACTAAAATCTCCAATCAACTGTTCGTACCTGAAATTCCTGTAAGTAATTAATTAATGATGAAGTTTATTTTTGGAGGAACTATGGCGGGGGAGAGTATTCTTGTTGTCGATGATGATCAGACTACAGCAAGCGTTATGCAGCTCTACCTGGAAAACTTTGGTTTCAAAGTGCCTGATATTGCCTGCACGGGTGCGGAGGCCATTGAAAAAGCCAAGAAACTCAAACCGGACCTCGTATTGATGGATATTCGTCTAGGTAAAGGCTTGGATGGAATTGATTCTGCTGAAGTCATAATGCAAAAACTGCAGATTCCGGTGATATATGTCACTGCATATAGCGATGAAGAAACACTGGAACGCGCACAAATGACCAACCCTTTTGGCTTTATTAACAAACCTCTCAGGGATACGGATTTAAAGACAACAGTCCGGTTTGCCCTTGATAAAAACAAGAAGAATCCACAGAAAAAAAATGCACCTCAACTTGAAGAAGTCTTGCATCAGGTTTACGACCTTACTCCTGCGGAAACCCGTGTTGTTTCCAAATTGCTGGATAACCCGGATGTTGAATCGACTGCAAAGGCCCTGCATATTAGTGTTTCCACGGTACGGACTCATTTAAAGCATATCTATCGCAAAACCGATACCAATCGACAATCAGCACTGTTTCATAAAATCATTACAGGTCCTGTTTCAATGATTATGCGTGCCCAGGAAGCAGAAAAAAAATAACATTTTGGATCAAATTGAAATAACCCTGGGCAAAATTACCATTACCGTTAATTGTCTGGATACGCCAACCAGTAAAGCCATTCTTTCCGCACTGCCTATTCACTCAACTGCTAATACCTGGGGACAAGAAGTCTATTTTTCCGTTCCGGTTTTTGTAGAGAAAGAAGCTGACGCAAAAGACGTCATGGACCGTGGTGAAATCGCATTCTGGGTTGAAGGTAATTGTATCGCCATTGGCTATGGCCCCACACCTATTTCTGAAGGAAACGAAATTCGATTAGCTGCGAAAACCAACATATGGGGACATACAAATAGCAATCTGGACCTGCTTTCAAGTATTCAGGAAGGCAGCGAAATCAAAATGAGAAAGCTGTAACGAGAGCTTGGCAAGGATAGCGATTTAGTTCTCAGGCGAGGCAACAAATTTGCATGGAGCAAATTTGGGCAACATTAGTTGCTCGAAAGAGTGAAATACACGAATGTATTTCATCCAAATGCGCGCACGACTGCATGGATGCAGGAGGTAGAGCGACGCAGGAAGCCCAAGCCGAGAAGCGGAGTTTATAATTAATAAATGAGTATTCGAGCACATTTACAACGAAGTATGAGGACAAAATAGCATTCGTGCCAAGCTCTCGTAATAGGGCTAAAGTTTTTATACCTACATCCGTTAACTTAGTTATTGTTTTTTAATTAAAGTTAAAGGTGTCAGCGTGATTCAATTACCCTCTTTGGAATCAGATAACTTGTTGTCTTTATTGCATTTAATGCCAGTTGGAATCTTCCTGGTAAATTCCGATAACCGTATTATATGGGTTAATAAAACACTTTGTGATCAAGTTGGGCTTGAGGCCAGACAACTGGTGGGGCATATGCGCTCGGAACTACCTGGCACTAATATTTTTCCTATCTCTGAAAGAATTGCCAGACAACATATCAACGATCCAGTTAACAAGACTTTATTTAACTTTAATTACCTGTCAAAAAAACTAAAGGATCAATTTAATGATATAGCTGAAATTGGTTGCCTGGTTAAATTCTCAAACTTCTCGGATGACCAGATCCAGTTCGGTTTTGAACAGGTTGAAGAACAGACCGGATTGTATACACGTCATGGCATCATGAAAAAATTATCATTACATGTTTCGCGTAGCCGCCGTTATTTCAATCCGCTTTCGGTAATCATGCTGCGTGTCTCTCCAAACTCAGAAACAAATAATGACAGTATTAATCATGCCATCGCTATGATTCTCAGAGACAAACTAAGATGGGTTGACGATGTTGGTCACTGGAACATGTCCGATTTCCTGCTAATCCTGCCCGAAACCAATGAAGATGCTGCAAACAAACTGGCCCGCAAAATCAAATTTCAACTAAACCGGTTCAAACTGCCTGACAATCATAAAAAAATCCCGACATCGATCGCCGTCTCTTCATGGCGTAAAGGTGAAGATGAAACAACCTTGCTCAAACGCGTCATCGATCAACTCAATGATAATAGTTATAACGTACTGTCTACATCCACTATTTTAAAATCGTGAGTTATCTCGGCCGTTGCCCCTAACATAATTGAAGCTGAGCAATATTTTTCTGCCGACAAACTGACTGCACGTGCCACCTGCTTTTCTTTCAGGTCTTTGCCACTCACTTCAAAATGAATATGTATTTTTGTAAAAACCTTGGGCTCTGATTCAGCACGTTCTGCACTGACACTCACTTCACAGCCACTGACTTCCTGGCGTGACTTTTTTAGAATTGAAATAACATCGTAGCTACTACATGCTCCTGTGCCTAACAACAACATTTCCATGGGACGAGGCCCCAAATCACGCCCGCCTCCTTCCGGCGGTCCATCCATAACAACCTTATGTCCTGATCCAGATTTACCAATAAAGGCTGCGGCGCCAGCCCAGTTTACTTTAATCTCCAATCCTAATACTCCAAGCAGTTGATTTTCTGGAAAAAGAGTAACATAGTTCATATTCAGATAGCAGTTATGATTTGTGGGGGGACAATTTATGGCAGTCATATCGCAAGATCGGGAAACATTAATTTCTCGCTTTCTTGAGCATTGCCACCGAAAAACATATGCCGCCAAGCAACTGATTATTAAAGAAGGCGATCCATCTAACGACCTTTATTACATAATCAGCGGCTCAGTCACCGTAATGATAGAGGACAGTAAGGGTCATGAAATCGTCTTGGCATATCTTAATGCGGGTGAGTTTTTCGGTGAAATTGGCCTGTTCGAAGAAGGTCACAACCGAACGGCTTTTGTCAGGGCAAAATCAAAATCAGAAATTGCAAAAATTAGTTATGAAAAACTGAAAACACTGCATAACCTGTTTCCGGACTTATTATTCTCAATTGCCTCGCAAATGGCAATTCGACTCCGTAGAACCAGCCGCAAGGTCAGTGATCTGGCTTTTACAGACGTCAAAGGACGTGTAGCCCGGACATTACTGGATTTATGTAAGGAACCGGATGCCATGACCCATCCCGATGGCATGCAAATTCGCATTACCCGGCAGGAACTGGGCCGCATTGTAGGCTGTTCAAGAGAGATGGTGGGAAGAGTCCTGAAAAGCCTGGAAGAAGATCACCTGATATCAGTATCTGGCAAGACAATGGTCATTTTCGGGACGCGTTGACTGATGAGAATGAAGGAGATAATTGAAGGTCTCCGGTAATCCTATTCTTGACAACTCCCCACTGAAAAAAGACAATCTCGCTCCTTTCTTCTCATCCCTGTGAAGAAAGTCTTTTTTGACATATGGCTATGTAGCTCAGGTGAGCGATGATCGAAAGTGAAACTTTCGCAGCTGAGCGAACGCCGAGGACATGGAGTCCGAGGCCGTGTCTGTTAGTGAAGCCTGGATGGCTGAACTTATAGACCACGGTTAGTAATTGTAATCAAGTTGGAAGATATAAAAATCAAACAATGGCTATGTAGCTCAGTTGGTTAGAGCGCAGCATTCATAATGCTGATGTCGCTGGTTCAAGTCCAGCCATTATAGAACCGTAATTAAAACAGGTTTCTAAACTAATTAGACACTTCACCCCAAAATAATTCTTCTTGATCACATAAACAGGCACTATCTTTATGACGGTAACAATACTCGGAAATAAATGAATCATCCCAATCTATATTCTCATTTGAATAGGCCGATTCGCTCCATGAAATTTCTGTATATTCAGATGTTTCAATTAAACACCAT
>JBNLAL010000188.1:0-4024 GCA_050302115.1 Gammaproteobacteria bacterium
ACTACCTGACCAAAATCACGCATTTCTGCAGATATACCAGCCAAACGTCGCATTGCTGAAAAACGACTGTCTGCAGCAACCATTAACCTGGTATTAATTGTTTCATCATTAGACAAACTGACATGGGCACCACTATTATCGTTGTGAATAGATACTACTGCTGTATCAGTTAGCAACGTGACATTAGGTAAACTTTTAACAACTTGATAAAGTGCTTTGCGAATCTGATTATTGGGTACCAGATAACCCAGGGCATCATGATTTACCTTTCGATGATCAAAATGTAAAAAATACGATGAAGTACCATCAAGAACCCTGGCTTCCTTTATCGGAGAGATATCATCTTCCGGTAAATATTGCCAGCAACCCAATTCTTCCAGAATTTTGCGAGAAAAATGTGTTAGAGCAATGTCCCGACCGTCAAAAGCCGGCTCGGCAAGAAAACATTCGTCCTTATTTTCAATAACGAGCACATTTAAATCAGTATCTGCCAATGCGCAGGCAAAGCCTAAACCTGCAGGCCCACCTCCGATAATAGTGACATCGTATTTCATTACATTTATTCCAGATATAATTTTGTTAAGACAATAAATAAAACATTAAATATTTATAGAATCATTGGCTAATTATAGCCATCAGTGGTGTATTTCTGGTTAACAACAACCATAAATGATCCAGTTGTCACGTATGGGATAGAACTTTTACCGATTTTTTTTAGACATTGTCTAAAAAAATATTGTAGTTTAATTTTTAGATTTTAAAAGATAATTAACTTTGATCTGGATCAAAAAATTATTTATTAAAATTGTAATAATAAAAATCGTAGTTTGCACTGTGTTTAATAAGAGGTGAATTAACAAACGTACAGAAAATACTCATAAAACTTTCCTATCCTCAGTATGGTGCCGAAATGGAAAATAACTTTCTTCCCATTTCAGTTTTAAATCATTTCGGCACCGTCGTTTTTAATTTTCAATTTAACTTACCGTATTAGAAAGCAATAATCCGAATTCAGCATTGATTTTTTCCGGTACCTTAATCAACACTTGATGCCCTGAACCAGGCGCAATATCTATAGCATGCCCATGCTTGTCTTCCATATATTCAAGCACAAAACGATGGCTTCCACCTGGTAACATCAGTTCAACTTCATTACCTACAACCAGTTTATTTTTGACCTCAATTTCCAGCATGTCTGTTTCCCTGTTTTGTGACACAACTTCACCAGCAAAACGTTGAATATAATTATCTGAATTACCTGATAGATAATTCTGATATTCACTGGGAATATGACGACGATAAAAGCCTTCCGTATAACCCCGATTAGCCAATCCATCCAGCGAAGTCATTAACTCCATATTAAAAGGCCTTCCTGCAAGTGTATCTTCAATCGCTTGACGATAAATTTGTGCCGTTCGTGCGGCATAAAAATAAGATTTGGTGCGGCCTTCGATCTTGAGCGAATCAATGCCTATTTCGGTTAAACGCTGAACATGTTGAATGGCACGCAAATCTTTGGAATTCATAATATAGGTGCCATGTTCATCTTCCTCGATTGGCATGAGTTCTCCCGGTCGTTCCAATTCCTCTAATAAATATGTTCCGGCAGAATGTTCAGGCGCAACTTTTACAGTATCACCCGTTTCTGTTTCACTCGCTTCATGTAAATCGTATTTCCAGCGACAGGAATTGGTACATGCCCCCTGATTGGCATCACGATGTGTAAAATAACCGGATAACAAACAACGGCCTGAATAGGCTATACACAATGCACCATGTACAAACACCTCCAGTTCCATATCGGGACATTCCTGACGGATACGTTCTATTTCGTCCAGTGACAACTCCCGTGACAAGATGACCCGGGTGAGACCCAAAGACTGCCAGAACTTCACTGAAGCTGAATTTAATGTATTGGCCTGCACAGAAAGATGTACTGGCATATCAGGCCATTTTTCCCTAATTAACATAATCAAACCTGGATCGGCCATGATCAGCGCATCCGGCTGCATCTCTATAATTGGCTCCATATCGCGTAGATAGTTTTTTACCTTGTTATCATGTGGTAATAAATTACTGGCGATGAAGAATTTTTTCCCCGCAACATGGGCTTCAGATATTCCCTGCTGTAACTTTTCAGCAGAAAACTCATTGTTACGGACGCGTAGACTATATCGCGGTTGTCCTGCATAGACCGCATCAGCTCCATAAGCGAAAGCATAACGCATGTGTTTGAGTGAACCAGCCGGAGAAAGTAGTTCTGGGGACTGCATAGTATTACTGTAGTAAGCGTATTATTTATTAGTGACGTATGACATTTTACGGGTAAAAATGTAAATTAAGCCCGTTTTGATACCAGTGCAGATTCTATACATTATTAAGCCATTACAAAATAAGAATTATCAAATTAGTCAGCCCGGACATATTCCTGTCTGATAAAGTCTTTGTAGCTTATAATCCATAACCGTGTCGAAATTTAATACAACAAATCTTGAATGCATCCGTAGAGATAACATCCTGTTTCAAGGACTTGATTTCAGCCTTGAAGACGGTGAGTTACTCCAGATTGATGGCGTCAATGGCAGTGGCAAAAGTAGTTTACTCCGTATTTGCGCTGGTTTAGTACAGGCATCAGAAGGAACCGTTTTTTGGGATGGCAAGGATATCAACGAATGCCGTTATCAATATCAACAAATCATGACCTATATTGGTCATACCAACGGTGTTAAAGATGGATTAACTGCGAAGGAAAATATTAATGTTATTCATGCCCTGTCCGGACATGAAGAAAGAATCAACCACAATGAAGTGCTGAAACAGATTGGCCTACCGGATGTGGAAGATGTTTTGCTCGGAAAAATGTCAGCAGGACAAAAACGCCGTATTGGTTTAACACGTTTAATCATTAATTCATCAAAAATCTGGTTACTTGATGAGCCCTTTACCTCATTAGATGTCACAGGAAAAAGTATTATTGAAAAACTGATAGTAGAACACTGTCAGAAAGGAGGTATGGTTATCTTCGCCACTCATCAGGCTATGGAGATTGAGGGTCATGAGGTTCGGCATATTCATCTTGGACGTAATAATGAATAAATTCATCAATACATTTTTCGTTATCCTGCAGCGTGACCTGATCATTGCATTTCGTAATCGTTACGAACTGGTTAATCCTTTGATATTTTTCATTATGGTGATCGTATTATTCCCTCTGGCAATTGGCTCTGATAATGCATTATTAAGTCAATTAATGGCTGGCATAATTTGGGTGACTGCCCTGCTCGCTTCAACCTTGTCGCTGGATACAATCTTCCGCAGCGATTTCGAAGATGGTTCCATCGAGCAATTAACACTGGCCAACTATCCATTGACATTGCTGGTATCAGCCAAGATACTTGCCCACTGGTTAGTAACCGGCCTACCATTGATTATTGTCGCTCTTTTTGTTGGTTATTTTCTGTCGTTATCTACAGAGACATTGTATGCCTTGTTTATTACCTTGTTACTTGGAACTCCGATATTAAGTCTGATTGGTTCGATCGCGGTGGCACTGTCAATTGGTTTACGTGGTGGCATGTTATTAAGTCTGTTGATATTGCCCTTGTATATGCCGGTACTTATTTTTTCGATGCTTGCAGTCAACAATGCAACGGCAGGTTTAGCCATTGACGCGGAGATTTATTTTTTATCCGGTCTCCTGGTGTTGGCATTAACTTTATCGCCCATTGCGACAGCTGCATCATTGCGAATTAGATTAAGCTAGTTATGTGGAAATACATACATAAATACGCGTCGCCCAAAGTCTTTTATGACTTGTCCCTCATCCTGTCCAAATGGTTTGGCATAGCCTGTTTAATCTTTTTGGTCACGGGTTTATACGGGGGGCTGGTCCTGGCCCCTGCCGACTATCAGCAAGGCGACAGTTTCAGGATCATTTATATCCATGTGCCCTCGGCCTGGATGTCCTTATTCATTTATATGGTCATGGCCATCTCCGGTGGCATGGGTTTGATCTGGCATACCA
>JBNLAL010000189.1:0-4015 GCA_050302115.1 Gammaproteobacteria bacterium
TAATGAAGAGATTAAATCGATACTTGATATGTATATGGAAAATGGTATTAAACGGGTTGTTGCATTACGTGGTGACTTGCCTTCCGGTTCAGTAGGTTACGGACAACTTCGTTACGCAAATGAATTGGTTGAATTTATTCGTAAAGAAACCGGTGATCATTTTCATATTGAGGTTGCGGCCTACCCGGAGTTTCATCCTCAGGCGCCAAACGCTCAGGCGGATATCAAGAACTTCAAGCGTAAAGTAGACGCAGGTGCAAATAGTGCCATAACGCAATATTTTTATAATCCATTTGCCTATTATCGGTTTGTCGACAGTTGTGAAAAGCTCGGCATTGATATCCCGATAGTTGCAGGTGTGATGCCGATCATTAACTGTACTCAATTAGTCCGTTTTTCTGATGGTTGTGGAGCTGAAATCCCACGGTGGATACTGAAACGTCTGCAGGAATTTGGTGACGATCGAATCTCAATTAGAAAATTTGGTATTGATGTGACAACCGAACTATGTGAGCAATTACTTACTAACGGGGCGCCAGGGCTACATTTCTATACCATGAATCAATCTGAGGCGAGCACCGCTATCTGGAAAAATCTTGGTATCGATCAAAGAGATAGCTAACCGTTAATTTGATTCATTTTTTCGATCATAAGATCTTGTATATATGATGCTTATTTGATTTTCGGGTATTTACGTAAATCCTCTTGCTGTCGCTTAATTAAGGATGTATGTTTGCCTATGAAAGTATTTAGGAATCAATATCTTGTCATCGAATGTTCAGAATATAAGCACAGTTGCTTCTGCTGAAAAGCCTTTGCTGCTGCTGGTCGACGATGATCCCATTATTGTCGATGCATTGACTGTTGTACTTGGAAAAAATTTTAATGTCATTGCTGCTGACTCACGTAAACAAGTCATTTCTTTGTTACAAGATTTGGCAGAAAAACCTTCTTTGGCGCTTGTTGATTTAGGTTTACCTCCAAAACCTCATTCCCCCGAAGAAGGCTTTAAATTAATTGAAGAGTTGATGTCATTGAATGACAGTTTCAAGATATTGGTTCTATCCGGTCAAGATGAAAACGTCAATATTCACCATGCTTTAACTTTGGGTGCAGTCGACTTTATCCAAAAGCCCTGTGATATGTCTTTGTTGCAGGCAAGGCTCGAACACCAAATAAGAATGTTACAAGCCGAAATGGCTGAAAAAGAACTCGACCTAGACGAGAGTATTCTGCTAGGTGAAAGTTCTGCGATGAATACATTGCGTGATTTGATTAAACAATTTGCCGATACCCCTTTCCCTGTACTTGTTGCAGGGGAATCAGGTACCGGTAAAGAATTAGTAGCTAAAGAATTGCATAATATGAGTACCCATTCCAAATTGCCGTTCTTAACAATTAACTGCGCGGCATTTACGCATGAATTATTGGAAGCACAACTATTTGGACATACAAAGGGCGCATTTACCGGTGCAACCTCTGAGAAAGGGGGATTTTTCGAAGAAGCCGGGGAAGGGACGTTGTTCCTCGATGAGGTTGGTGAATTACCGCTGGCGCTACAATCCAAATTATTGCGCGTTTTGGAAAATGGTGAATATTATCGGATTGGTGAAACACGCCCAAGAGTATCAAAGGCAAGGATAATTACCGCTACAAATAGAGATTTAAAGGAAGAAGTTAAGGCAGGAGCTTTTCGCCAGGATCTCTATCATAGACTTTGTGTGTTAACGATTAACGTTCCTCCACTACGTGAGCGAGAGAAAGATGCGGTCTTATTACTGGATCACTTTCGTAAGATGTATGCCAGCGGAAACGCCTTATTTGAGCTGGATAATGATGCTGTTAATTTATTAGTGCAATATAGTTTTCCCGGTAATATTAGAGAGTTACGAAATATTGTAATTAGATTATCTGCCAAGTATGCCGGAAGAAAAGTTTCCAGATCTGAACTTTATGTTGAACTGGAAACTGATTATGAGATGGGTGATTTTGATTCAGGAATGAGCGATAAGAATTTGGGGGAAGAATTAAAGGATAAAAGTTTCCATCTTGATGAAAAATTAACCGAATGGGAAAGGCGTTATGTTAATCAGGCCTTGTCAATTTGTAACGGTAATTTAAGCAAAGCTGCACGTCTGTTAGGGATAAACCGTACTACACTATATAGCAGACTGCAGCGCTTAAATATAACGAATCACACTGAATAGCAGCACGGTAAAATGTATTACGATTATTATGGTCTCAAACAACCTCCTTTCAGGATTACACCTGATACGAGCCTGTTTTTCCCTGGCGGGGATCGTGGTGCAATTCTGGATGCTCTTATCTATGCCATTATCAGCGGTGAAGGCATAGTAAAACTAGTGGGTGAAGTCGGGAGCGGTAAGACAACACTTTGCCGGATGTTGGAAAAGGAGTTGCCGGAAAATATTGAAATTGTTTATTTAGCCAACCCCAGTTTATCACCGGACAATATATTACATGCCATAGCCTTTGAATTAGCCCTGGATGTGAAGCCGGATGATAGCCGTTTGAAGGTTATGCATGAATTACAAAATTATTTGTTAAATCGTCATGCGGAAAATAAACAGATCGTTGTCTTTGTTGAAGAAGCGCAAAGTATGCCGATAGCGACTCTTGAAGAGATTCGTTTGTTAAGCAATCTGGAAACTGCACAAAGTAAATTATTACAGATAGTAATTTTTGGTCAGCCTGAACTGGACACCATGATCGCAAGACAGGAAATACGACAACTTAAGGAAAGAATTACTTATAGTTTTTATCTTGCACCACTTAAGGTGCATGAAGTTCGTGACTATATTAATTCCCGATTGCGTGCCTGTGGTTATCGTTCAGTAGAATTATTTAATGACAAGGCAGTCAAACAAATTGCCAGATTCTCTAATGGTTTATTACGACGTATAAATATTCTGGCAGATAAAGCCCTGTTAGCCAGTTATGCTGCCAATACAAATACGGTAACAGCCAAGCATGTAAAACTAGCAGCCAAAGAAACGGAATTCATTACTGAAAAGAAACGCATGGGTCTGCAATTTGCCCTGTTGGGATTGTTAATCATAGTAGGTTTGGTTTCGACGTTATATATGTATAGATTTAACTGGCAAACAATTAGCAGTGAAAAAATGAATAGTAATGTAGAAAGACAACTGTCTGATGTCACTAATCATGCTGTAAATGATCAGACCGAATCATCGTCATTAATGTTGGTGGAGGAAGTAAGGAATAGATTACCTGATACGGAAAAGAAATTGGCGACGGCGTCTGATCCTGCTAAAGAGGCTTTCATGGTTAACGAACAGGAAGAGGTTGCTCAAAATAATGAAATCCTTTCGAAAGATGTAGCCAAACCTGACCCGGCAGAGGTTGAATCTACGGTTTGGCAGGAATTGAATCAATCGGTATATGTGTATCCTGAAAAACCGGACAAGCCGGCAATAATGGTTGAAGAAGTCGAATCGGAAAATAAACTTTTGGCTATAGAAGATTTGATGACCGGTGTACATAGATGGAATAAAGAAGAGATGATAGTGTTAAGGCAGTTAGTGGAATTACCTTCTGAGGTTGCTATAAGTAGTAATGATGCTGTCGTAAAAGGGCTAACATGCCGTCTCTGTAGTACAATTATTTATCGACCATTGATAAATGATAATAGTTTATAAATATGTGAAGTCGAAAAATTATTAAGAGATAGTCTACTAATATGAGCAAAGTGAATTTTGGGGGCAATTATTATAATGATTAAGCAAATCATCCTGTTTGCCTTGGTGCTGTTTGTTTCAGGTTGTTCTGAAATTGAGCCAGTTCCATTTGAACCGTCAGAGGGACACATCAGTGAAGATGCAAGTTCGGCGGTAGACAAAACTGATATTCCGGAACTGGTTGAAAACGTTCCTGTGCTACCAGAGCCAGGGGAGCCCGAACAATTGGAGCGTTATACCGTAGTTGTTAATGAAGTTCCTGTAAAAGAATTATTATTTGCCCTTGCTCGTGATGC
>JBNLAL010000190.1:0-3749 GCA_050302115.1 Gammaproteobacteria bacterium
GTTTGCGCAACGTTATTTTGAGTTACCAGACCGGTATTGCAAAACTGGCGGTCGGAAATGAAGATAATGTAATACTGCATAGTGCGATGCGTGAATCAGAAATCTTGAAAAAAGGCGGATTTATAGTTCGTACTGCCGCTGAACATGTCCCTGATGAAGATATATATAATGATATTGATTTCCTGCGCAAGATTTGGGAATCAATTATGGTGCGCGCGAAAAATACATTTCCTCCAGGTATTGTTTATGAAGATTTACCGCTGGTTATGCGTACCATGCGAGATTTGGTCCATTCAGAAATTGAAAAAGTAAAAATTGACTCAAAAGAAACTTATCGACGTGTTATGGATTTCTCAAAACATTTCATACCGGAGTTTCTTGGTAGAATCGAATACTATACTGGCACCCACCCCATTCTGGATCTTTATTCTGTTGAAGATGAAATACAACGTTCATTAAACAGAAAAGTACAGTTAAAATCCGGTGGTTATCTGATTATAGATCAGACTGAAGCGATGACGACCATTGATGTCAACACAGGCGCATTTGTTGGGCATCGTAACCAGGAAGAAACCATCTTCAAAACTAACCTGGAAGCGGCACATACTATCGCCCGACAACTTCGTTTAAGAAATCTGGGCGGTATCATTATTATTGACTTTATTGATATGCAGGATCCCGAGCATGGTCGTCAGGTATTACGTGCCCTTGAAAAACATGTTGAAAAGGATCACGCCAAAACAACATTAAGTGAACTCACCTCACTCGGACTGGTTCAACTGACACGAAAAAGAACACGTGAAAGTCTGGAACATATACTATGCGAGACTTGTCCTACTTGTAGTGGTCGGGGTTCAATAAAAACAGCTGAAACGATATGTTATGAAATATTCCGGGAAATTTTACGAGAAGTCAGACAATTTGACGCAAATAAACTTCTGGTTGTCGCATCACAGCAAGTCGTCAATATGTTACTTGATGATGAATCTGCCAGTGTAGCTGAACTTGAAGCATTTATTGGCAGACCTATCACTTTTCAGGTAGAAACACTCTATACACAGGAACAGTACGATATCGTTCTACTTTAAAAAATACATGTTCAAACGCGTTTTAACATTACTCTACCATTTTTTCTGGTATTTATTTGCCATCATCATAATAAATGCAGCAGTTGTAGTAACTGCTGTACGCCTGGCTTTGCCTGAGATTGGTGGATATAAAAATGAAATACAATCATGGGTAAGTGAATACATGGACTACCCGGTGATAATTGATGAAATAAGTGCTGAGTGGCAAGGCTGGATACCCCATCTTTATTTGAAGAATATAGATCTTTATGCAAAAGATAATAGCCAGATTATTTCACGGTTCGACTCAGCCAGTCTCGGTATTGATTTATTAGCCAGTCTATCGCAAGGGGAGATAATTCCAAATCAACTATCGGTATCAGGACTCAACCTTGAACTGATTCGGGAACGGGATGGTTCTTTATCTATCAGCAGCAATCAAAACATTCCTACAAATAATCTCGATGATGGTGCTGCATTATCAGAGTGGTTATTAAAACAAAGATACATCATTCTTGAAAATGCTACTGTAATGCTCAATGATAAAAAAAATGATCGCCCGGAAAAAAAATTTGAAAACGCCCGTATAAAACTAAAAACAGATGATGACCGCATCCAACTGGATGCTTCAGTTGCTCTACCCGATGAGTTCGGACAGTCATTAACTATGAAGGTTGATATTACAGGAAACATCCTGACCCCCAACTGGAGTGGAGAAATTTTTGCTCAAGCAGACAATATCAACCCTGGCAACCTACTGGAAGACTTTCCTGTAAAAATTTTTGATGGAAATGCGAATATTCGACTTTGGACAAGTTGGGATAAATCAAAGCTGATCGATTTTTCAGGACAAGTTGATTATAAAAATTTTTCAATAAATTCACCTTTATATGTTTTACCTATTGATACTGTCAATACCAGTATAATGGGTAAACGCAAGAATAACAGTGATTGGGCACTGGACATTAAGATTGAAGATTTTAAAACAATAAATGGTTTATGGCCTTCTTCAACCTACCATATCTATGTACGCGAAATAGAAGATAATCAATATAAATACAGTGGACATCTTTCCTACTTTAAAATACATGAAGTACTACCTTTTATTATTTCTTCTAAAATTTTCCCTGAGGAAACGTTTAAGGACATCGACTGGCAATCTGTAAAAGGAGAACTAAAAAATATAGATTTTTATTTTGATCCTGGAGCCATATCTGAAAATGCAATTGCTTTACGTTCTGACTTTAATGACTTTTCAATTGGCACATCAAATAAGCAGTTCTTGATATCTGGAATTAATGGTTCACTAATCACAGACAAAAACAAATTAAAATTAAAAATAGATAGTCAAAATACCGAAATAAAACTTGGTAATATTTATGAACAAAAGATTACGGCTTCATCAGTTAATGCAGATATTGATTTCACCTACCAGGACAAGCCTGAACTATCTATAAATAGCCTGGACATTAACAATGAGGATTTACCCATAAGTATATCGGGGAAAATACAACTGGATAAGTCAAGTCCGTATGTCGATCTAATTGCTCATATCAACAATACTAATATTGAAAATATACCTGACTATTTGCCAAATAATACAAAACCTGAATTACGAAGCTGGCTCACTCATGCATTGGTAGGTGGGAAACTATTATCTGCAGATATGCTTTTTAGGGGATACCTTAATGATTTTCCTTTTGACAATGAAGAGGGCCATTTCAAAGCTATATTAAATATTGAGAATGCCATTTTAGAGTATCGTAAAAATTGGCCCGCTGTTGATAATCTGACTGCTGAAGTCATTATTAATAATAATAATTTGCGCGTTACTTCCAATTCAGCCTATATTTTTGATGCAAAAATAAATTCAATCAAAGCTGAAATATCAGATATGGGAGAACAACATCTTCATGTACTGGTAGACAGTAAATTAAGCGGACATACCAGTGATGCCCGATATTTCATTAAAGAAAGCCCTTTAAAGGACAATCCATCACTATTCGAATTTTCTCAGGCTAATATAGCCGGTGGGTTAGAAATTGACCTGAATCTGGACATCCCTCTTGATGGTAACAAGGCCATAGCCAATGGAAATGTGACTTTCATTGATACAATTTTCGAATCAAGTCTTTCCGGGCTGGGATTAGAAGATATTAATGGCACATTCGAATTCACACGGGATACAGTCTGGTCCTCCAAAGCCACCGCACTCTATCACGGTAAACCTGTTGAAATAAAAATTCCAAAAGAAGAGGAGCATGAACCTGGTGCCAGTACTTTCATAATATCTGGCAAAGCGGATAAACAATTTATCATTGAACAACTGACCAGTTTTTTTCCTTCTCTCTATACGCCGGCAAACCGTATAAACCAATTTTTTGATGGAGAAAGTCAATGGGATCTCGCCATTAAACGTCAACGAGTTAATGAAAATACTATTAATCGCTCAATTGAATTAAGTTCTAATCTTAATGGTATTAATATTGATCTTCCCTACCCATTGGGTAAAACCAAAGATGAAACAAAACCTATTAATATAGAAACAAAGTTTAATCTGGGCACTATTGCTTGCGCACTCTGAACATATAAAAAACTAAAATACAGAAAACACATTTCAATCTCTGAGTACACATGGTAGCATGCAGATACCTCTGCAATGAGGATTCTCCGGAAAGCATT
>JBNLAL010000190.1:3759-4001 GCA_050302115.1 Gammaproteobacteria bacterium
TTTATTGGTTCGTTAATTGATCAGATAGATATTAAATATGACGATAATATATATACAAATATCCTGGTAGATAACCAAAAAGATTTTATTATAAAAAAGATTCTGGTTGGATTGGGAAATACACACCCTACTGAAACTGAAAATCAGGACATAACTATTCAGGGCACACTTGATAAACTGGATATTTCTGAATGGATGCGCTTAATAAATACAAACATGACCTCTCCTATAGAAACTCAACA
>JBNLAL010000191.1:0-3980 GCA_050302115.1 Gammaproteobacteria bacterium
TATTAAATTCGCGTTTTACACATTTACTGGATTCTCTCGCCGGAATCAGAAAACTGTCACAACTTGGCAATGCTCATCCAGATGATAAAGAACTGATAGATGTTCTGATGCAATCCGTTGTTGAACACTTGGGAGTTGAAGAAGTTTCACTATATATATTTGAAGATAATTCTTTAAACCGTGTAGCATCTTTAAATTGGCAGCAATTTATTGGAAATAAATCTTCAATAAATGATGAGAAATTATCGTATCTACCTAATGAAGGAATAATTGGAAAAATTGCAGACCTGCGCCAGGTAATTCATATTCGAAATTGCAAAACAACAAATGAAAAAATGATAAGTATTGATTCAAATGGTCATAAAACAGGATCACTTATCTATGCACCAATTATTGCAAATGATTCATTGTTGGGAATAATTGAACTTTCTCATCCTGATATCGAGCATTTTGACTCCTGGCAGGAACATTCGGCAATTGTTTATGCTGACTTAATCGGGATGTTATTAAACAACAATAAGCTCATGAAAAATATGCAGAGTATTGTTGATGTTCGTACAAAAGAATTACAAAACGCACTTGAAGAATCAGAAAAGCTTCGAGCACGCTATGAAGAAATGTCTGTTATTGATCACTTAACGAAATTATACAACCGACGATTTTTCTTTAGTGAAGTTACTACAGGCCTTGCCAGAGCAAAACGTTATTCCCAGGCGTTTAGTTTGATGCTGATGGACCTGGATCACTTTAAACAAGTTAATGACACTCATGGGCATGAATGTGGTGACAATGTTTTAAAAAGCGTTGCCGAAATACTGAACCGATTCACACGTGAAGGTGACACACTTGCTCGGTTTGGCGGGGAAGAATTTGTACTGGCATTGCCAAATACAAACCTTGAAGGAACTATTAAACTTGCAGAAAGAATTCGATCAACTATTGAAGAATATGCATGGGAATGTAACAAAAATAAAATGGTGATCACTATCAGTATAGGTCTGACATCATTACGCGTTTCAAATGATGACGATACTATTGAGGATGAATGCCAGGTTACCCAGGTCACCGATATTCTTAGAGAGGCAGATCGTGCCCTGTATTATGTAAAACAAAATGGCCGAAATGCGGTTAAGGCATTTTCAGAACTCTCCAATTCAAATTAACAAAATACATTAACTTCATTCCCTAACTCTAGTTGTAATATTAATTCGCGTTTAAATTTATCAAGATCGGCTTGATTTAGTTTTCAAAAACAAGAATGATGTGCAACTCGAAGGTCAAACATGTTGCACAGCAGCATCACTTTTCCTCGGTTTAAACACAAAAACAATAAGAATAACAATAAATTACAAGGGTCTAACACACCCCAAAAAAAGATTTCTGATATGAGCAGTAAACCGCTTCATCCTGGATATACCGCTTGTATCGCACATAGCTAAAACTACATATCAATTATGAGAGGAAATACTTATGGCAACAGAAAATAAAAAACTGCTAGCCTGGGTCGATGAAATGGCTACCTTATGTCAGCCAGACAATGTCGTCTGGTGCGATGGTTCCAGGGAAGAATGGGACAACATGTGGGACATCATGGTTAAAGGTGGTACGGCAAAGAAGCTAGACGAGAATAAACGCCCTAACAGCTATTATGTTCGTTCCGTTCCTGAAGACGTTGCCCGCGTTGAAGACCGTACCTTTATTTGTTCAGAAAAAGAAGAAGATGCCGGTCCTACTAACAACTGGTGCAAACCTAGCGAAATGCGCGATACCCTGAATGGTTTATTCAGTGGTTGTATGAAAGGACGTACCATGTATGTGATTCCTTTTAGCATGGGGCCGATTGGTTCTAACATTGCTCAAATTGGTGTCGAAATATCTGACTCCCCTTATGTTGTCACCAATATGCATATCATGGCCCGCGTTGGTCAAAAAGTACTGGATGCCCTTGGCACTGATGGTGAATTTGTACCTTGTATTCATTCAGTAGGCGCTCCACTTGAAGCAGGTCAGGCTGATGTAGCGTGGCCTTGCAATCCTGATAACCGATATATTGTTCACTATCCTGAAACACGTGAAATCTGGTCTTTTGGTTCCGGTTATGGCGGTAATGCATTATTAGGTAAAAAATGTTTTGCCTTACGTATTGCTTCAACCATGGCACGCGATGAAGGCTGGTTAGCAGAACATATGTTGATCCTGAAGCTCACCAATCCAGAAGGCGAAGTTAAATATGTAGCCGGTGCGTTTCCAAGTGCCTGTGGTAAAACCAACCTGGCAATGTTGACACCAACAGTTCCAGGTTGGAAAGTTGAAACCATTGGTGATGATATTTGCTGGATGAAGTTTGGTGAAGATGGTCAACTCTATGCCATTAACCCTGAAGCAGGTTTCTTTGGTGTTGCTCCTGGAACAGGTATGCACTCCAATGCCAACGCTATGTTGTCGATGAAAGAAAATTCTATCTTTACCAACGTGGCTGAAACCGATGATGGTGATGTCTGGTGGGAAGAAATGACTGATGAAGCACCGGCTCACCTGACTGACTGGAAAGGCAATGACTGGACACCGGATTCAGATACGCCTGCAGCACACCCCAATGCACGTTTTACCGCACCAGCAGCACAATGTCCTGTAATTGCTGATGAATGGGAAGATCCAAAAGGTGTACCCATCAGTGCCATACTGTTTGGTGGTCGTCGTGCATCAGTTGTGCCTCTAGTGACTGAAGCACTGGATTGGAAACACGGTACCTTTATCGGTACTATTATCGCTTCTGAAATGACGGCTGCTGCCTTCGGTGCTATTGGACAGCTACGTCGTGATCCGATGGCGATGTTACCTTTCTGTGGTTATAACATGGCTGATTACTGGGGCCACTGGTTGAAGATAGGTGAAAAGGCGGGAGCCAAACTACCAAAGGTCTTCTACGTCAACTGGTTCCGTAAAAACGAGAAAGGCAAGTTCATGTGGCCTGGCTTTGGTGAAAACAGCCGTGTCTTGAAATGGGTCTTCGAACGTTGTAATGGATCTGCCGAAGCAATTGATACCGCTATTGGTAAGATGCCAACACTGGATGGTATTGACTTTGAAGGTCTTGAGATGGATGAAACTGATAAGGCCAATCTGTTACGCGTTGATACAGAAGGTTGGTTACAGGAACTACCAGGTATTGAAGAATACTATGACAGTTTTGGCAACCATCTTCCTGAAGAACTGCGTCAGCAAGTTAAAGATCTGAAAGAACGTCTTGAATCTGCACAGCAAGCTGTAGCATAAATTACTTTTTAGTAATAAAGAAAAAAGCCCGCTGACGCGGGCTTTTTTTATCTCCATGGATGGGAGTATATGTCGCGAGAGGACAGGAAGTCCGAAGCGACGATCTCCATGGATGGAGTGTCAGCATTCTTGTTCCAGACGAATGCTAAAAACCTATACCCATCATAAATAAAACCGACATAAGGTCGGTTTTATTTATCTGATACGGTGTAGAAGTTCGTACTAATGGTTTACCTTGAAAACCTATACCCAAACCTGCAGCCTGTAACATCGGAATGTCATTCGCACCATCACCGATACTACAGGCCTGTTCAGGTTCGATGCCTAGTTGCTGACATTCCTCCAGAAGAATATTGAGTTTAACTTCCTTATCAACAACAGGTTCGAATACCTTACCTGTTAGTCGACCATTAATTAACTCCAGTTGATTACATACATATCGATCAAAACCAAGCTTTTCCGCAACGACTTTAACAATGGGTTCAAAACCACCACTAACTAAAACACTACGCACTCCATGTTCTCGTACTGATACCAACAGTTCCTCAGCACCTTTATTAAAATGTATTGAATGAACGATCTCGTTAATAATACTTTCCTCCACATTAGCCAGTAATTTAACCCTTTCATTCAAGGCTTGGTGAAAATCCAGTTCACCACACATGGTTCGACGCGTAATTTCGCTGACTTGCTTTCCTATACCC
>JBNLAL010000192.1:0-3968 GCA_050302115.1 Gammaproteobacteria bacterium
AAGTTCTTCCTGATTATAACCAGGGTAAACCTGAGAGGTGTGACTAATTATACGCGCATGCAGTTCTTCCAAAATACTTGGTGGGTTCATATGTTTTTCTTATCGGTACTGATTTAAATCTTCATCAACTGCATTTATAAAATCATCTGCCAATTCAGGCAAGGCACTATTGACCCGGGTCCAGCTTGGAATAAAAGGCGTTTCCATTGGATTATCGAGAAAATGCAAGCCGGCTTTCATAATGTTTTCCGCAAACAACTCGACGGCCTGCTCTTCTGAATGAATATCCAGTGTCAGACCATTGATAATAGCATCGTTATGATAAGTTTCTATAAAATCCAATGCGATTCTAAAATAGGTTGCCTTGATTGAACGAAATGTTTCTACATTAAAAACCAGGCCATTTGTTGCCAGCTTTCTAAAGACCGCCTTACTAATATCAATCGACATCTTGGATAAACCTGCATCTTCGTTATCAATCGACAAGTCCTGGTGTTTATGGTCGTATTGATCGGCAATATCTACCTGACAAAGACGATTCGTCGAATAGTTACGTTTCATTTCGGACAAGACACCAATCTCCAGTCCCCAATCACTCGGTATCCGTATATCACTGATTGCGTCGGTACGTAAAGAAAACTCACCAGCTAATGAATAACGATAACTGTCAAGATATTCAATATAATTGTCAGTTGGAAATATCTTTTTTAATGCTCTTAATAATGGTGTAACCAATAATCGACAAACGCGTCCATTAATAGAACCATCTGCAACACGTGCATAATATCCTTTGCAAAACTGATAGTTAAAATTCGGATTGGCCACCGGATAGATTAATCTGGCAAGCAAATCTCTTTTATAGGTTGTAATATCACAATCATGCAGAGCGACGGATTTCGTTCTACCACTCGCCAGAACATAACCAAAGCAATACCAGACATTTCTACCTTTACCCAACTCTTTGGGTGCAAGACCCTGAGCCTGTAATTGTGTATCAATTGCTTTTAAACGTGTGCCATCATTCCATAACACCACATGAGATTGAGGTAATCGTGAAAAAAATTTCAGGGCATGTTGGTATTCCTCTTCCGTTGCCCTATCCAGTCCAATAACAATTTCTGTTAAATAAGGCACCTGGCTTAATTCATCAATGATATTCGATAAGGCAGGTCCTTCCAGTTCAGAATAAAGACAAGGCAAAACCAGAGACATTGGTCTGACTTTGGAAAAAGCGATTAATTCTTTCTCTAATTCATCAACAGAACGGTTCGATAAATTATGTAACGTCGTAATTACGCCATTTTGGTAAAAATCAGCCATACTTCACCCTTATTTAATTAATCCAAAGTTATCTAATAAATTAATGACACTGGTATTCCATCCCTCAGGACCAAATTTGTCAGAAATATTTAAATTTTTAGATTTAATATCAGGCAAGTCGTGTGCCGGTGATCTAATCAACACCGGATAATCCGCATTTTCAAGCATTTGCCTGTCATTTTCACTGTCACCTAAGGCTATCGTTACAGGATATGCACCAAATTGTTGTTGGTAATAATTACCTAACCAGTTCATTGCCTGACCTTTGTCTACCTTACCTGAAACAGAAATAAATCTCCCTCCTTTGACAGATACCAAGCCTGATTGCGTTAATTCAGTGCAAAAGAGAGCCCATTGTGATGCATTACCATGCCATTGCAGTGGTTCTGTAAAATCGCGTTTTTTTGCATGTTTTGCCTGTTCTTTCGTTAAGCCTGTCAGAGACACGATGGTTTCAATATCCATATCGTTGAATCCGGTAAACGGTAAATCATGCTTATCGCGCAATTTCTGCAATACACTCAATATATTTTTCCTATCTTTACTGAAACGAACAACCTCGTAAGCATCATTATTGTTTTCTTTTTTTGGCAAATATATCCCAGCACCATTTTCAACAATAAACGGTTCATGATTATCAAGTTCCTGGCGAATAACAATCAACTCAGCAGCTGTTTTACTGCTATTAAGAATAAGAGGAATATCTAATGTCTTTAAATATTCAAGTGCAGGACGAGCAGCATCAAACTGATAGGTATAATGGTCAAGTAAAGTACCGTCAAGATCGGAAATCACTATGACAGGTTCAGCTATATTCATTTAGCTTATTATATAAATTCATAAATAATTATGTATATATATTATAAAACGACTATATTTTATTAAATTCAAATTTAAAACCGATATTTCAACCTGTTTTGTTTAATAAACCTATAACTATCAATCTTGCACTTCAAGGCGGTGGTTCTCACGGCGCCTTTACCTGGGGCGTATTGAAAAGGTTACTTGAGGAATCACAAATTAAAATTGAAGGTATATCCGGAACAAGTTCGGGTGCAGTTAATGGCAGTTTGCTTGCATATGGTCTGTCCGATTCAAATAATTCAGCTGCTGCACCACTGGACTACTTTTGGTCAGAACTTGGAAATTTATATTCCAGTCTTTTTAAACCAGGCGGGGATTTGTCAAATTTCTCATTCATGAATCCTGCAAACAATAATTTTGCCCTGGATATGTTCCTCAACATGAGTCAAAGTCTAACTCCTTCACTATTTAACCCTAATGATATGAATCCATTTCGGGATCTTCTGAATCAATCGATAGATTTTGAAAAATTAAGAAATAATAACAACATCAAATTATTTATTGCTGCAACCAATGTCAAACAAAGCAAGCTAAAAGTTTTTAAGCGAGAAGAAATTACTGTTCAACATATATTGGCCTCTGCATGTTTGCCTTCCCTTCATCACGCCATAACTATTGATAACGAAACTTATTGGGATGGCGGGTTTACAGGCAACCCTGCGCTATATCCCTTGATATTTAACTGTGACTCGCCTGATTTATTGATAGTACTTTTGCAACCATTAATAAAAAAATCAGTTCCTGAGACTACAAAGGCGATTCATAAACGTATTTTTGAAATTGCATTTCACGCAAATTTTATGCGCGAAATGCGCGCGATTTCTTTTTCAAAACAAATTATCAGGAAAAATTCCATTATTAAGGGAAGGCTTGAAAAATATCTGGATAATTTGCGTATTCATATAATTTACGCAAATGAAGATTGTACAAACATGGAAAACAAAAATCCTTATGACGCTTCTACAGAAATGTTGAATGAGCTCCATGATGCCGGTTACAGTTGCACTGATAAATGGCTCCAGAAAAATCTGAAGTTAATTGGTAAAGAAAGCACAACATCACTTGATATATTTTCCGATTATCCGATTAATTAAGATAAATCATTAATCAGTCGGTTCTGCTTTTATCCTGACGACACTTCTATAACCTCGAGGTAGCATATTGCCTCTTCTGCCACGTTCACCAATATAGTATTCCTGATCAGCCGATTTCATTGTCATGTGTTTTTTACCTGAATAAATAACCAGATTATCGTGTTCACCCATTGCAGTCATGGCAACAACATATTCGTCACGTGTTTTTAATTTTGCCGGTGGGATTTGAATAATCTTTAATCCCTTGCCTTTTGGTAACAAGGTAAGTTCACTGATTGGAAACATTAACAAACGGCCAATATTACTGACTGCTGCAACCCAATCGTTTTCTATATCATTCACTCTCGTGGGTGTCAGTACTTTTGAGCCTTTGGGAACAGAGATGATCGATTTACCATTTCTATTTTTGGTATAAACATCTTCCAGCTTAACCATAAAGCCATAACCGGCATCAGATCCTACCAGATAGATTGAATCAGCTTCACCGGCCATAACACCTTCAAACGTAACCCCATCCGGTGGTGTTAAGCGTGCTGATATAGGTTCACCCAAACTACGGGCTGATGGTAATGAATGTGCCGGCAAGGAATAACAACGTCCACTCGAATCAATAAAAACGGCAGACTGATTGCTTCGTCCAAGACTCGCCTGCTTAAAACCATCACCACTTTTATAATTCAAGGATTCGGG
>JBNLAL010000193.1:0-3961 GCA_050302115.1 Gammaproteobacteria bacterium
ATAAGGATGTAACATGTAACCGTTGTAATAATCCGTCGTCACCAGGTTTTCTTTATAGACAGGCGTTACCCAGGGCAGGCTGTCCATGTCTTCGATCAAGGCACGTGGTTTGTTATGAACCGGTTTACCGTCTTTCTTGTATACGATGCCATCGACTTCTTCCAACGGTTTACCTTCGGCAATTTCCTTAATCGTAAAATCAAATTCATTACCTGCAACAAAGTCAATCGCATCAGAAGCAGTCACTGTTTGGTCCGGGTTAACGGCCACGTGCGCACCACAAAAGCCGATGATCAGATTCGGGTTGGCTTTTTTAAATTCTTCGGCAATCTTTACATCGTTAGAGAAAGAAGGGGTGCTGGTGTACATCACCAGGAATTCATAATCCGTTGCCAGGGGTAATATCTCTTCCAGACTGATACCGCGAGCAGGGGCATCGATTAAACGACTGCCTTCAACCAGGGCGGCCAGTTGTGCCAACCAGGTGGGATACCAGAATGATTTTACTTCACGGGTACATTGGTATCGTGAACCTGCTGCGCCATCAAAACCATGAAACGAGGGCGGATTGAGGAATAATGTCTTCAACATCTAATGAATACTCCGAATTAATAATCTTGAGTTGTAGCCAGATCAGGTATTTCATCGACCTCATCCAGTACAGTTTGAATCAGTTTATCTGAATGAATCAGGCCAGCGGTATCAACACTGAAAGAATTGTTTCTCCATTTAACCGAGTTACCGGCAAAACTGACAACACGAATGGCGAATGATAAAAAGTCTCGTAGTGGGATTAACCAGCTTGATCCGGCAGCATTTGCATTAAGGATATGTCTGATACGTTTATGCAGAATAACGCGTGCCGTTAATACAAATAAGACCGGTAACAACGACAAAAACATTTGACCACTATAATGATAAATTTCCATTGCAGCGACACAACTGATCACTAAAGTATCAGTTAAAAATGTAAAAAAGAATCCAGCAGGTTCGACAGTTCTTAATGTACGTGCCCAACGCAGTTCATGTAAGGCAAGTTCCTTTACAGAAGGTTCTTCAACAATGTTTTCAACAACAAAGTCGGACAGGTGAATTTTATAGCCTTGCTCAGCCACATGTTTCCCAAGCATGTAATCATCCGCCAGATAATCGGATAAACAATTAAAGCCACCCATGTTATCCAGTAACTTCCGGCGCACAATCATCGTTGCACCCAGACAATATTTAATCGGTGACAGGATGCGTGAGATCAACACGGATGGCAGGAACCATTCGTTAATAAACATTGCGTTGAGTTTAGATGCCAGTTTGCCTCTGGCTGAACCGGAATAAAGACAGGTCACCGCACCCACCGTTTCATCTGCAAACGGTGACATAACTTTTTGCAGATAATTTTCCGGAACACGCATGTCACTATCCGCTATTAACAGATAATCATGTTTGGCTTTAGGGTACATATTGATCAGGTTAGAGACTTTATGGTTACACCCATAAATACGTGGATCAACGATGTAACTGACATCAATATTTTTAAATTCTTTAATAATTCTTTTGATAACGGGAATGGCCGGATCATCGTTATCGTGCAAACCAAAAATGATTTGATACTCCGGGTAATCCTGTTGGCAAAAACTACGCAGGTTTTCTTCCATTTCCGGATCAAGTCCGTAGATCGGTTTCAGGATTGTGACAGCAGGAGAGAATTCGTTTGCTTCGTTATTGTTTTTTCTTTTGTGGTTAAAAAGCTCGACAGCAATGATGGCGAAAACGAGGTAACCGACTGAGGCCAGACATATAATGGAAATGAAAATGTAAAAGATATCTAAAAATTCAATCTGCATCGGTTAACCATATTTTTGTTCAAATGCTCAATTAGCCCCGGCAGAGAAAAATAACATTATTTAACAAGCACTTGGGACGTGTAATTATAGTTCTTTTAAGAGTTATAAAACAACTAAAAACTTTACGTTCCCGCCGACACCAAGCGCGAAGCATATTGATTTTAGCCGCACAAAGCAAATCCGGAAAATTTGCAGAAAATCAGCGAAAAAATAGTCAGTTTGCCGGATTTTTGGCCGGTTTATTCAGGAGGTATTTAGCCTCGATGTGATGCCAACAAATGAGACCGGGTAAATCGATGACGAGTTCCCGGATCCGGGTGGCGAGCGAGACAGCCAGGGCCAATTCCGGACTCAGTCCAATCAACGCGCCGAGCATGATATAGCCGCCTTCCTGAACGCCATAGCCATTGGGGATGACAAAGGCAATATCGGTAATAATCGAGGTCAGGCTTTTCAACATCAAAGCCTCGACCAGACTGATAGGGTGTCCCAGCAGGTAACAGGCCAGCCAGACTTCGCTGGTTTGTAGCATTAGCCCGATAGTCCGCCAGGCAATAGCGATAAGGAAACGTTTATGGTTGCCGTAGATCTCCTTCACGACATCATCCACGGCATGGGCATTATCGGTAATCTTGCCCCAGCCATCCGAGGTATTGAATTTCCCGATGATGCGGGCAACATAACCAAACATGCCAGCCCGCTGCACGAGGATAAAACCGACGATCCCCAATCCCAATAAAAAGGTACCGAGCATGATCAGCATGGCCAACTCATTATCGATAGCGAGATAAACCAGCAGGGCCGTACCCAGGATCGCCCACGGCACCAGTGCCAGTGCCTGTACTGTTTTATCCACCATGACCGAGGCGCTGGAGTCGACCCCGTTACGTCCCCATAAGATCAATAGACGTGCCTTGGCGATCTCGCCGCCAATGGTGGCAACGGGTAATAAGGTATTAATGGCACGACCAATCCAGAGTGAGATGAATATTTCCTTAAAGGGCGGAGTCCGTTTTATCGGAAACAATAAATGCCAGGAGATAACGGCAGCGACCAGACTTGGAAACCAGACGATGGGCAGGAGTAATAACGAAAACCCGGACTCAAGCAATAATTGAAATATCTCCCCGATTCCCTGCCAGACGATCAAAATGGTCAGCACGAGTAAGCCGACTAGTAGTCCGATATATGAAACAATCTTTAGCATTGTTGGATAGTCTTTTTAGAAATGATCTAAGGGAGATTCGTACTAAATAATAAATGAGTTTTCTTTTTCTCGATGGACATTAGAATAACAAGCCGAATACAAACATACTAGATAAATCCATTCACGCCGATTTAGCAGAATCAAACTCATGACAGCAGAAGCGCAAGACTATTCCGATCAAATAACAAAACCAACACAACTTTTTCCAATCGTGCGTCACATGTCGTATCGACTGACGCCGATATTATTAAATACAAAATTAACACCGAACCAGGTCACCAGTATTTCGATGGCCATGGGTTTGTTAGGTGCAGCCTGTTTTGCCTTTGGTAATTTCTTTATGGCAATACTGGGCGCACTATTATTAACAGCAAGTTATACCTTTGATAATTGTGATGGCGAGATTGCACGTATCAAAAAAATGTCTTCCGAGTTTGGTGCCAAGCTGGATGACATGTCCGATTGGATGGTCGATGCGAGTTTCTTTGCCGCGTTGGGTTATGGTACGACACTGGCAACCGGTCAATGGTTTTGGGCCTGGCTCGGTTATGCCGCCGCCGCGGGTGCGTTTATCGATTACGTTGTCGATTTAATCTACCACGCAAAGAACGCAAAAGACGAAGAAGCAAAATCACGCGAAGAAGTCGCAACCGAACCCAAACAACCGGAAGACACACTGGACTGGATCATCTATATCTTTCACAAACTCAGCCGTGCCGATTTTTGTTTAATCGTATTAGGCCTCGCTTTATTTAACTTCACCTGGATCCTGTTACCGTTTGCCGCCATCGGCGCACAGGTTTATTGGGTTACGGATCTTTTTGAACGCGCTCGGGGCTATCACACGTAGGATAATTTAAAAATGCACTTTCATTGATAGTAGATAATAGCTGTAATATTATGATTTTACAGT
>JBNLAL010000194.1:0-3949 GCA_050302115.1 Gammaproteobacteria bacterium
ATTAATGGTGAATTATGGGGTACACCAAGTCATTTACCCTGGGCGATGATTTTTCCTGATCCAAATGCAGGCGGTTTACCTCGGCATCCTTCACAACTTTATGAAGCCTTTCTAGAGGGAGTACTCTTGTTTATTATTCTCTGGTGGTTTTCTTCAAAACCAAGACCGATTAAATCCATTTCAGGGTTGTTTTTAATTGGATATGGTGTTTTTCGCTCGCTTGTTGAATTTGTGCGGGTTCCGGACGCTAATATCGGTTATCTGGCATTTGGTTGGTTAACAAAAGGGCAATTGTTATCGTTACCTATGATTATTTTTGGCATATTTTTGATGGTTATAGCTTTCAGGAAGACATCACAGTGAAACAATATTTAGAATTATTACGTCACGTAAAAGAAAACGGGACAAAAAAAGAAGATCGTACCGGTACTGGTACAATCAGCGTATTTGGTTATCAAATGCGTTTTGATTTACAAGAAGGTTTTCCATTAGTAACAACCAAACAGTGTCATTTGAAATCGATCATTTATGAATTACTTTGGTTTTTGCAAGGTAATACCAATATTCAATACTTAAATGAACACGGTGTAACTATATGGGACGAATGGGCCGATGCCAAGGGTGAACTGGGGCCGGTTTATGGAAAACAATGGCGGTCATGGCAAGCAAACGATAAAACCATTGATCAAATATCGGATGTAATTAAACAAATTAAACAAAACCCGGATTCAAGGAGATTAATTGTCAGTGCCTGGAATGTGGGTGAACTGGATAAAATGGCTTTAGCTCCTTGTCATGCCTTTTTTCAGTTTTATGTAGCAAACGGAAAACTTTCCTGCCAGTTATATCAGCGTAGTGCAGATATTTTTCTGGGCGTACCTTTTAATATTGCATCTTATGCCTTATTGGTCATGATGATTGCCCAAGTTACCAGTCTTGAACCTGGTGAATTCGTGCATACGTTTGGTGATGCACATATTTATCTGAATCATATGGAGCAGGTTGAAACACAATTACAACGAGAGCCTTTTGCATTGCCGGAAATGAAAATGAATCCTGAAGTAAAGAATATCCTGGAATTTCAATATGAAGATTTTGATTTAATAAACTATCAGTATCATCCGAAAATAACGGCACCCATAGCTGTATAAGGAAGAAGCCATGTCTTTTATACGAATAGTTATTCTATCGTTTACGTTAATTGTATTTTCGAACATTACTTATGCAGATGTCGAAAGTCCTGATCTCATTGTTAAGGAAACAGTTGATGGAATTTTGTTGATACTTGATAACGAATCCCTAAGCATGGAAGAAAAAAAGTTCAAGGTTTTTGATCTGGTCAAACAACGGATTAATTTCAAGGAAATGTCACGCAGGATCATGGCAATAAACTGGAATAAAGCTTCGGACGCACAACAGGAAAAATTTATTTCTCTATTTGAACAGATTTTGTTGAATACTTATTGGACCCGAATTAAACGTTATTCTGGAGAACGCATTGAATTTACGGCCACCAGTTATGATGGTGGTGAATATGCAACGGTCGATACAGTTATTCTAAAAGAGGACAATGAAGTCCAGGTTCCCATTACTTACCGTATGAAGCGCTTCGTTGACATCTGGTATGCCTATGATTTTATTGTCGAGCAACTAAGTCTGGTGCAAAGTTATCGTAATGAGTATCGTGCCACCATTAAAAATCTGGGTATTGACGGATTGCTCGAACAAATGCAACGAGAAATAGATAATTACAGTCCAAAATAAAATAACATAATTATGCAAGTATCAATCATTGTTGCCATGGACCGTAATCGAGTAATAGGTAAAGACGATACGTTGCCATGGCATATTTCGTCCGATCTTCAGAATTTTAAAAAAATTACTATGGGTAAGCCGATTATCATGGGACGTAAAACTCATGAATCAATTGGTAGACCCTTACCCGGCAGGGAAAACATTATTCTGACTCGTGATAAAGATTATCAGGCCGAAGGATGTACTGTATTAAATAGTCTCGAAGATATCTTTGAACATTGTAAAGCCGTTGATGAAATCATGATCACCGGCGGTGCAGATATCTATCAATTAACCCTAGACAAGGCATCAAAAATATATCTAAGCGAAGTGCATACTGAAGTAAACGGCGATACATTTTTTCCTGAACTGAATAAGAATCATTGGATGGAAATTTCGAGAGAAGATCATAAAGCCGATGAAAAGAATGATTATGATTACAGTTTCGTTGTTCTAAAAAGAAAATGATTTATTTTAAGGACGCCACTGGAATTTTTTTAAAGAAATTATTCCTTGTTTATTAAAAATAATACCTTCTTCTTCCAGTAATATTCGTTGATAATCGTCGCAACCTTTAATTCCTCTTGGACTGATCTTTCCTTTTGAGTTAATAACCCTATGCCAGGGTACTTTACTGTTATTATCTAGTTTAGAAAGTGCAAAACCAATATGTCGAGCATGTTTTGAGTAGCCCATGAGTTTTGCGATTTGACCATAAGTGGCTATTTTACCCTTGGGAATTTTTTGTACAATTTTATAAATTTCCTTATAAGCAATCATTTATAAATCTTTGGTTGTTGTGACGGAACACTAAATAATTTCTCATCTTCCAGTCGCATTGCTGTCAAAGTCTCTCCCCATAAACAACCGGTGTCTAATGGGTAAACATTATACTGCTTAAAGTTACTTTCATTTCCCAGTGTTGCTGTTGACCAATGACCAAAGATAATCTTGTCGTTCATTGTTTTACGTTCTGGCAGGGCATGCCAGGGAATAAGTGTTTCCGGTTGTGTTCCAGGAGCTCCTGTTTCTTTTAAATGGAGTGTTCCATCTTTTTCACAGTAACGCATGCGTGTCAGGCAGTTAATAATATAGCGGTGACGGTCATCATCCTTCAGTGAGCCTGACCATTTATCAGGTTTGTCGCCATACATGTTATGTATGAATCTGTCGAATTCCTTACTTTTAATTAAGGTTTCAGTTTCTCTTGCAAGTTCAATGGCTTGTTCCTGCGTCCAGTGCATGGGTAGTCCGGCATGAACCATGGTGTATTTTAATTCTGCGTCATAGACAAGCAGGGGTTGTCTTCTAATCCATAACAGCAGATCTTCGGCATCCCTGGCATTTAAAATTTCTTCCAGAGTGTCTTTTTTATGTGGTTTACGTACATTGTAGTTAATAGCGAGTAAATGTAAGTCATGATTACCCAATGTTACTTTTGCTGAGTTACCCAGAGATTTAACAAAACGTAAACAGGCCAGTGAATCAGGGCCTCGGTTAACAATATCACCGACAAACCAGAGCTGATCATTTTTTTCATCAAAATTAATTTGATCTAGTAGGGCCAGTAACTCTTTATAACAACCTTGAAGGTCACCTATGGCATAGGTGCTCATATCTAGTGAAGCGTATTTGGCATTGCCAAATTGAATATAGGGATGTTTGCATCAAACTCAACACCATCATCTGCAATCATTTCATAATTGCCTTGCATGCAGCCAACAGGTGTTTCCAGTACAGCTGCACTGGTGTATTGGTAAGATTCTCCTGGCAGGATTCGTGGTTGTTCTCCAACAACGCCATCTCCACGCACTTCTGTGACCTTGCAATTTGAATCGGTTATTAACCAGTTTCGACGTAACAAAGTTGCGGCCAACAAGCCATTATTGGTAATAGTGATGGTATAGGCAAAAACAAAACGTCCTTCATCAGGATATGATTGGTCATTAATGTAATTGGTTACTGCTTCGACGCTAATATCATATTGTTTTTCCATAATGGATTTATTTGACCTTATTCATGCCTACTGTGCAAGTGGGATAATTGTGACGGTTTTTATATTATTGAAATACAGTAGAACCATCATTCAATTTTTGCCGATAACTTATGGCTTCGCTTAAATGATGTATTTCAATTTTTTCCGAGTTGGCTAGAT
>JBNLAL010000195.1:0-3918 GCA_050302115.1 Gammaproteobacteria bacterium
AACATCTAAATGGGTATTGTCATCCTATTTAAATATTGAATACCAGGGCAAACCGGCAATTCTAGGTTGGTTATATGACATTACCGATCGAAAACAAATGGAAGAGGAGATACAGCATCTTGCCCATCATGACCCACTTACTGGTTTACCAAACCGAACTTTGTTAAGTGATCGTTTGCACCAGGCACTCGCTATTGCCGACCGTGATAAATCCACCGTCGCCCTAATGTTTCTTGATCTGGATAAATTTAAACCTATCAATGACACTCATGGACATGAAGTCGGTGATTTAATGTTACAAGCTATTGCCAAACGCATCAGTGACTGTATACGTAAATCGGACTCAGTAGCACGTATAGGAGGTGATGAATTTGTCATATTACTGCCTGAAGTCGGTAGCACGGAAGGGGCAATGGAAGTAGCAGAAAAGATTCACCAATCACTCAATCAACCATTTGAATTGGCGGGACTCACACTACGTATTTCTTCAAGTACTGGAATTGCCATCTACCCGGAACATGCCACTGAAGAACAACAACTCATTCATCATGCAGATACAGCCATGTACCATGCAAAGAAAAGTGGAAAAGACAATGTAAAACTCTACGATTCAGGAATGAAGGAAATAAGTGAAGATTCTGAAAATATAACTTGAATTGTATGTTACGTATAACTATTTACTTTAATTTGGTGTTTTTACTGAACTTAATATATAGCTCTGCAATTTCGTCAATTACTACAGGCTTACTGAAATAATATCCCTGATAAGCATCGCAATTATTGTCCATTAAAAAATTGAGTTGCTCTAACGTTTCAACACCTTCGGCAACAATTTTAAGATTAAAATGATGTGCCATGGAAATAATAGTCTGAACGAGAATAGCATCATTCTTATCTATCTTTATATCCTGGATAAAAGATTTATCAATTTTTAATTCATCAATAGGTAATTGTTTTAGATAGCTTAAGGAAGAATACCCCGTTCCAAAATCATCAAGTGAAATGTGAATATCTAAATCTTTTAATTTTTTGCATTTTTCAATTGTATCTTCGATATTATCGATAATAACATTCTCCGTTATTTCCAGGGTAAGCAATTCGGCTGGAAAGTCATTTTTAACTATTGCCTTCTTTATACTAATAATGAAATCCTCTTGTCGAAATTGATGAGGACTTAAATTGATTGATAAACGCATTGGGATGCGTGTTTTTGACAAACTGATCATTGAACGCATATCAGTCATGGCCTGATTTAAAACCCACTCACTGATTGGAATAATAAGGCCAATTTCTTCTGCAACAGGTATAAAATCCAGTGGAGAGATATAACCCCGTGCAGGATGTTTCCACCGAATTAAAGCTTCAACACCATACAGTTTATTTTCTGCAGAATACTGAGGTTGATAACACAAAAACAATTCTTTATTTTCAAATGCATCACCAAGATCTTTTTCCAGATTCAGGCGTTTAACAACTTCAGCTTGCATACTTGGAAGAAAGAAACGAATTACATTTCGACCATCACTCTTTGCTCGATACATTGCCGTATCAGCATGACGAAGTATATCGTCAATCGATTCATTATTACCTTTAAAAATCGATATTCCTATACTAACGGATATTTTTAATTCATAATGATCGATATTAAATGGCAGGTTAATTGCTGCTTTAATTTTATCTGCCACTTTTTCAGCAAAGGTGAAAGAACTGTCATTATTGGGTAAGTCAGGCAATAATATAATAAATTCATCACCTCCTAAACGTGCGGCAGTATCTTCTTCCCGTAAAACTCCGTTAATTCGATTTGATACTTCTATTAAAAGAGAATCCCCAACAGTATGACCAAGTGAATCATTAATCTTTTTAAACTGATCCAAATCAAGAAACATGATGGCACCATGATTCTTATAGCGATTAGCATGAATAACTGCCTGTTGCAGACGGTCCCTTAATAAAGTTCGATTTGGCAGGTTTGTTAATGAGTCGTAATAGGCCTGATGTCTGATTATTTCCTCATCCCTTTTACGCTCTGTTATATCACGCCAAACGGTATATAAGATATTTCTATCTCCAACAGGTATGCTGGTCAGCAAAACTTCAACCGGAAATACTTCACCGTCTGCACGTTTATGGTCCCATTCAAAACGGTGACTACCCTTTCTAAAAGCAATCGCCATCATCTCTTCTGCCTTTTCCCAGGATTCTCTGCCATCGGGTTGAAATGGAGGTGATAATTCGGAGGGATGTGTCATTAAAAGTTCTTCCTTACTTTTATAACGCAACATCTTCACTGTCGCATCATTACAATCAACAAAGTTATTATTATCAATAATCAAAATAGCATCCGGTGTCTTTTCAAAAAGCACACGATATTTTCTTTCGCTTCTTTTATATTCCTCTTCTGTTTTAATACGCAAATCGATATCTTTTTTTAATTCATTATTGGCAATAACCAGATCATTGGTTCGTTCATCGACTACCGACTCGAGCTCTTTGGTATATGTTTCAAGTTTTGTCTCTGTTTTTTTACGGAACTCTATTTCCTCTTCAAGTTTGTTAAAAATATCAGACAGAAACCGTTGTAACTTGCCGCTATACCAGTGATAAAAAAACAGGATTAAAATGGTTACAATAAATATTATTGTCAGAAGTGTTTTTAAAATAAAATGTTTATTCTTTACTACATTTGTAATATCAATATTGTAAACTATATGTCCAACGTGTTGACCTATTGCATTGCTAATTAGAAAAGAAGAAGAAAAATAGCTGCTTTCTCCTGATTGATATGTCTTTGAATAATCATGTTCTTTTAAGCCATGCTTATTCTGAAAATCATCACGCAGAATATCGCTAAACTTGTCATCAGTTGAATACATTATTATTAGTTTGTCTGGATGTTTTTCCGCTGAGATGATCTTTTGTAATGGCGTATATGTTTTATTTGCAATATTTTTTAGAAAGTCACTGTCTATAATCAAAGCAAGATCATAGCCATAAATTTTTGCAACCTCGTTAATCAAATGATTAATTTGTTCTCCCAGTTCAATATAACCAACCAATTTTCCATCAATAAACCAGGGATGAACAACACGTAATACAAAATAATTCATAGCACCGAACTCTAGTCCACTGGAATGAGTCTTGTATTGATAAGCCTGGTTAAAGGTATGCCGATCTATTTTATCTCCATAATGATTTGGACGATGTAATCTGAGAAAATTAATTTTATTAAGGTCGTGAAAATAAAAATGAGTTATACGGTGTTCTGTTTGAATATACTTATAGATGGGTTTGGTCAAACTTAACAATAGATTTCGGTCTTTATTCAACCATGCTCGCTGAATCTCCCTATTTGACTGTATAATTTCAATCAAGCCATCCTGCAATTCAACATCTTTCTCTATAACAACCTGGAATGTATTAACGATTTCTTTTTTTGTATTTTCCAGGAATATAGCTTCGTTTACATTCTGCAAATAGTTAACCGCAAAAATCGAAAGGCTTATTATTATCAGAAAACAAACTATAAAAGGAACCAGTATCCTATGGCGAAGACGAGTAAAAAGCAGTGGTTTTTTTAAATAACTTGGCATCTTTCCCTAAAACAAACCTACTTATCATAAAGTTTAATAGGTTTTTATACTTTTATACCTTATTTTATATAAAACTGAAATATTTTGTATAAATATCAATTGGTTACAATGGTTACTGGTCTGGATTTAAAAATCGAGACACAATGATTCTGCTCAAAAAATATTGATTTGATTAAGAATTTCAGAGATATGTTTTGCCGGGCAATGGAAAAGATATGAATAACAAATTCATTACATAAGAATATGTAATGAATTTAATGTTTGATAATTAACTAGCCTGCCTTCCTTGAAGCACTTTTACGTTCGTGTTCTTTTAAAAATTTCT
>JBNLAL010000196.1:0-3881 GCA_050302115.1 Gammaproteobacteria bacterium
CTTGATTTCATCAAGTCGAATAAATTTTCAACGTTATTTTCACGAATTATTATTGTCGTTTCAATTATATTAAATATATTTTTATTAGCTTTAGTTCTTCTTTTGCCAGCCAGTAAGGAAACTTCGATGTGGCAAAAATGTCTTTCACAAATCGAGAACCCTAAAAATACTATTGTATTAGCTTTTGATTTTGGCGAAATAAATATGCACTTCTATAACACAACTGAAATCCGTTTAATTCCGCTGGAAAATGAATCTGTATTAAAAGATATTGTAATATCAAATAAATCAAAGAACATGTTTGTCGCAACAAGAAGAAAAAGCCATATTGAAAAACTTTCTCAATCGGAACTTCAGCATGAACTGGTATGCGATATTACTCCCAACTGGCTTACCTTTTTTAATTTTAATAACTGGACATCAAGAGCAAGTCTGTGGCGTCTCTGGAAAATTAAAACGGATAATTTAAATTAATTTATTCTTGCCTAACTCGTTCGCCGACCGATTAAATCTACCAGGTCATTTTTATCCAGAGGTTTTGATAAGTAATACCCTTGAACCCAATCACAACCAATATCCTTCAAAAATTCAAACTGTTCTTGTGTTTCTACACCTTCAGCAACGACTCTGAGTTCGTATATGTCTGCAAGGTTTCGAATAATCTGGACCATTTTTCCTCGTGCTTCGTTGCCGGAGAAGATATCCCGTACAAATGAACGATCAATCTTTAAACAACCGGCCGGGTAAAGGATTAGTTGATTAAATGAAGTATAGCCTGTTCCAAAATCATCCAGTGCCAATGAATAACCCTGCCCGGTTATTTGTTCCAGCACTTTAACAACATTGGGGTTGTCCGGAACAAGTGAGGTTTCGGTAATCTCGAATTCGATCAATTCACTTGGCAGATTATGTTTATCCAACAACGTCCCTATGGTTTGCGGAAATTCTTCATCAAGCAATTCAATACCGGAAATGTTGATACAGAGTTTACCTGTAAAAGCGGTCATCATTTGCACTTCGACCAATTCTTTAAAGCTGTTTTCAAGTACCCATGCATCCAGACTTTTAATTAAGCCGGTTGACTCAGCTACCGGGATAAAATCATCGGGGCCATGTCCGTCGAGTTCAGGTTGTTGGCATCTTAACAATACTTCAACGCCAACGATATCCATGGTCTCACAACTGAACATAGGTAAATACACCAGTGAAAAATTGTTCGATTCGAGTGCCAGCCTTAAACCATTTTCTATTTTTTGATTTTGTTGTAAGGAGTTGGCAATATCTTTAGTAAAGAATTCAAGACAATTATTACCCTTGCGTTTTGCTTCATACATTGCAGCATCCGCATATCGAAGCAATTCATTAGATGTTTCTGAATCATCAGGACAAATCGAAACACCGATACTTGCATAGACGGGATAAACAATGTCCTCTATTTTGAAACCACCTTCAAATACTTGCAGGATACGGTTAGCTATGTTTGCTGCATCTATTGGGTTGATCAGGTTTGTTAATATTACTACAAATTCGTCTCCTGCTAAGCGTGCAGCATCATCATTTAAACTATTTGTTAGCAAATCGTTGGCAATCAGATCATTCGGCCGGACTATTTCTCTAAGTCGCTCTCCAAAATGAAATAGCATTTTATCACCCACTTCATGACCATAGTTATCATTTACATGTTTAAAATTATCCAGGTCTATATAGAGCAAGGCGACAATATGATTTTCTTTTCTTCTCTTTAATATTCGTTCCAGGTTAATTTGAAGTGTCCAACGATTGGGTAGCCCGGTTAGTGAATCATAAAAAGCGAGTCTATGTACGTCATCATTATGGAGTTGCATAACCATTTCATATGCATTCTCTTCTGAACGTAATGCAGCAAGACACATCGCATATAATGCGAGTAAGGTTATAACAAACCTGACTGCTACAACCTGGGAATAGTCTGTTTGCAAAAAGGTTGATAGCGGGGTAAATAACAAAATACTGCTGAGTATCATAAAACTGCCAGACAAGTAGACTGCAGGCCAGAATCTGTTAATAAATAAATTAATTGCAACAATAGGATAGATCCAGAGTATACCGGTTCCATCTATTCCACCGGTTATTAAAAGTGTCAGGGCTAACGTAAATAAAATGCAATTAAGAATTCGAACAACTCGTTCAATATCGCCTTTTTGATAAAGCACATAGACATTAATAAGCCCGACACACATAGAACCCAACAATACTGAACCCAGAAAATAATGCTTTTCAATAAAACTTAGTCCGCCAAAAATCAGCAGAAAAAAACATCCGATATACGTCAATACCAGGCACAAACGACGACGACGATTCCGCCGAACCTCAAGCATTTCCTGAGTGCTTTTCCAGTTTTTTATCAGATTATCCAACTATACAACTACCATTGTTATTTAATTATTTAACGTAGATAACGAGATTTTCTTAATGCAAATATGCCGCACAAAATGCGGGAATTAATTTAAACCCCTGTATCCGGCACTCTTTCAAACAATTTTTCAATTAATTATTATTTTCCATTTAAATATCTTTCATCCCGGAAAGTGTAGACCCACTGCGGTCGATAAACGACCAGTATGGTTATCAGGCCGCATGTCATAAAGCCTTCACCAAAACTAAGAAGGTAATAAAAAGGCAAATAATCACTGGTCAAAAATGACCATGAATAAATTTTCTGCCACCAAAGTATAAAAGCAGAAAACGTACCAGTAATAACAAAATTAATTGCTGCACCGAAAAAAGAGGTGACAAATAAATAGATATATAGATTACGCGGTAAAAATGCCTCGATAATCATAAAAAAAAGGTAACAGAAACTGATCGAAAAATAAGCGTATATAAAAAGACTTATACCAAGATTCCATGACAAACTGTTGCCCCATAAACTAATCAATACACAAACCAGAGACATACCCAAGACTCCCAGTCGCCAACCAAATAGTAAGGTCATTAACATGGCTCCTGATAAATGGATATTTATTCCTGACTGGACCATTGCTCTTAACATCCGTATTAATCCAATACAAAATACCGACATTATCCAAACATTAAAAACGCCTTTACGGTATTCTTTTAACCAATCAACTCTTAATAAAACATAAAGAGAAACAAAAAATGCGGTAATATTGCAAAACCAGTTAATATTCCCGGGCATTAAAAAAGAAGCAAAGTCCATGGTTTATCTTCAGAATAATTATTGCAATTAATTATATGTTAGTTCCCTGCCCATTTCTGCGTCGATTAGCGTCAATCTTTTACGATTGTTTACTGCTTTTCTCCGTGCTTTTTTTTGCCACATTGGTTCTTTTACCTTTAGTCGGAGAAGGAGCAATAGAAAGTGGCAATATTGTTTACAACAGTTATTTATTAATACTTACCTATCTTTATTTTTGCTGGCAATGGGTAACCGGAGGTCAAACACTCGGGATGCGAAGCTGGCATATTTTTGTTGTTAATAATTCATCTGCTTATCCAAACTGGAAAGAAGCAAGTATTCGTTTTTTCTTATCGATCATTTCCTGGCTATTAGCTGGCCTGGGATTTATTTGGGCTTTATTCAACAAAAACAAACTGGCACTGCATGATTATTTTTCCAAAACACATTTAATTGTAAAAAAATAGACTTCAGGATTGTTTATTCAAAGCATAATAAACATAAGAAAGAACCACTATGGTAGGAAGAGTTGCACTGATAAATGCCGGTACTCCATATACGGTCCCCAGGTGGCCAAAAACCTGATTAATCAGATGAAAGACTATTCCTATCAGTGCACCTATAAATACACGTTGCCCCAGTCCCATAGCTCTTCCTTCACACTTTACGACACATACTGCTAATAAAATCATGGCTAAAATGG
>JBNLAL010000197.1:0-3871 GCA_050302115.1 Gammaproteobacteria bacterium
CTCTTCACTTTCCTGCAAATCACGAGAAACCAGCAGGCTGGTCAACCCATCAGACAGTCTTCGACCAATCTCAGCAAATAACTCTTTATCATCTTCTGTCCATATCCGTGCATATGAACACTGATGTAAACCAAACATCCATGGTTTACATACTTTGGGATAAATAGCCATCATTAAGCTGGATTGAATATTAAATTCTTTAGCAACATCTCCAGTGAATGAGAAATCCAGACCAGGCCCAAAACTTACCGGGTCATGGTATTGCAGGACTATTTTCATATTACGGGCGACATGAGAATCCATAGGAAAAGATTTTCCTAAAGAGAAAACGCCTGGATACTCCGGCGAGGTGCGTTCCATAGGAATGTTCCAGGTTTCTGCATCAGGATTACAGGGATTACACAACCATGCTCGATCACAATTGAAGATAGATAGCACGCAATCAAGCACATCACCCATCATTTGCTCCAGGCTACTCGCTCCTTGAATCGCGCGGTTGACCTGATCCATGCTTGCGAAAAAATAAATTTGAGACTGGCGAACCTGTTCTGCTTTTTTAAGTTCAGTGATATCTTGTAAATAACCATACCAGGCAATACCACCATCATCTTCTAGTTCAGGAGTGGAATGGCATTCTACCCAGACCTCTCCTCTATCAGGATGATTCAATCGCCATTGATGATGGAAAACTTCCATCGATTGTTTTGACTTTTCCATGGCGGCATTAAGACTATCAATGTCTTCTGAATGGATCATTTTAAACACTAGCATGAAGTCTTCTTGTAATTCTTCCGGTTTCATACCGTAGATGTTCTCAATAGCAGGCGTACTATAGGGCATGCTTAAACTGCCATCCGGACCAAGACGTAACTTATGAATCGCAACCGGGGCAACATTGGCACTTTTGCTAATCAGGTTTTGTAGTTCAACCTGTATAGACTGCGATTTATTTTCCCTTTTTGTATTTTTTTCCTTGCTTGTTGCAAGTCTCTTTTTCATTAAAAAATATTGTTAATCCCGTAAAATTCTTTTATGTCATTTCCTATTTGAATACTGATCCCTTCACTGTAAAAATCTCTTCACCTATATATTGCTATCGACATTTTTCCTGTATTTTTAAGAATTGCATTATGCATGCCAGCCTGTTTGACATTGCTCCAAAATTGTCGATATTTGCAACATATCAGGCCTCCGTTTTTTTGTCATTTTTTGAATAAAAACAGGATATTACTGTATTGAGGATAAAGATTTGCATATACAAGCAATTTAAGCGAATATTGCGCTGCAACATTGCCAGACAGCTTCACAAGCGTCTTAATTTTTACTCTTACATTTATTTTTAAAATGGAAACTGAAGTATTAAAAAGAACACCACTTTATTCATTGCATATTAAACAAGGTGCGAAATTGGTACCTTTCGCTGGTTATGAAATGCCTGTGCAATATAGTGATGGTGTAAAACAGGAACACTTATATACCCGCCATCATGTTGGTTTATTTGATATCTCTCACATGGGACAAGTAAAACTGTCTGGAAATAATGCAGCAAACATGTTGGAGTCATTAACACCAGGTAACTTTCAACAATTAAAGTTAAACACACAACGTTATACCGTATTAACCAATGAACAGGGCGGTATTATTGACGACTTGATGGTGACCAATGCCGGCGGTTATTTTTTTATTGTCGTTAACGCAGCGTGTAAACAAAACGATATAGTTTATTTACGCAGTCGATTAATGGACGGCTGTGAACTTGAAGAACTGAATGATGCTTTGTTATCCCTACAAGGTCCTGAAGCCGCATCAATCATGCAACGGCTTTGTCCTGAAGCCGCAGAACTTGTTTTTATGACAGGTAAGCAATTTAGTTTGAATGGTATCAATTGCTTTATAAACCGATGTGGCTATACCGGTGAAGATGGTTTTGAAATTTCCGTTCCCGCTGATCAGGTTGAAGATCTAACACATTTTTTTCTGAAAGAAGAAAACATCAAACTAATCGGGTTAGGTGCGCGTGATTCGTTACGACTGGAAGCGGGACTCTGTTTATATGGTCATGACATCGATGAAAATACATCGCCTGTCGAAGCAAACTTAAACTGGATTATCTCAAAATCACGTCTGGAAGATAATACACAATCGTTTCCAGGTATTGATATTATTCGTAATCAATTGGAAAAAGGCACTGATCGTTTACGTGTTGGACTCTTGTCCGATGGTAGAGCGCCAATCCGGGAAGGGACACACATTCTTAACGACAAGGAAGAAACAATAGGAATCGTTACCAGTGGTGGTTTTGGGCCTAGCGTAGAAAAACCCATCGCAATGGGTTATATCGACAAACAACATGCGGTAACAGGAACTAAACTTAATGTTAAAATTCGGGATCGAATTCAACAGGTAAATGTCGTCGCATTACCCTTTGTAAAACATCAGTACTATAAGAAATAAAAGGAGAGTAAAACGGATGAGTGATTTGAAATATAGCAAGGATCATGAATGGTTACGTCTCGAGGATGACAATACAGCTGTCATCGGTATAAGCAATTATGCACAGGAACAATTGGGTGATGTTGTTTATGTAGAATTACCTGAAGTCGGTAAACAGGTTACCGTCGATGAAGATATGGCTGTCGTTGAATCCGTTAAATCAGCCAGCGATGTTAAAGCACCGGTTAGCGGTACAGTAGTCGAAACCAACGAATTACTTAATGATGAACCTGAAAAGGTCAATGCTGATCCGACAGGTGAAGGATGGTTCCTGAAATTAAAACTGGATAATCCTGACGAAATCAATCAATTGATGAATGAGGAAGACTATAACGCTTTCATTAGTAATTAAGCTATAAGGGAGTATTCATTCCCTATTTAATACATTTAGTTTTATTCAATCCTTGCGCTAGAGAGGTCAGGCAATGGTAGATAAACAATCTTTAGAACAGTTGGAAATGCGTGGTGATTTTATTCGCCGCCATATCGGGGCAACTCGAGAACAAATTGAAGAAATGCTCGCATTTCTTGAGCTGGAATCCCTTGAACAAATCATTGAACGGGTTGTCCCGGAAAACATTATTTCAAACGAGCCCCTGGCTTTACCCGAGTCAAAAAGCGAACGGGCAGTTATTACTTATTTACGTAAACTGCGTGAACGTAACCATGTGTTTATATCCATGATAGGAATGGGTTACTACGGTACCTTGATGCCTTCAGTCATTAAGCGTAACGTCCTTGAGAATCCCGGTTGGTATACCGCATATACTCCCTATCAGGCAGAAATCAGTCAGGGACGCCTTGAAGCCTTGCTAAACTTCCAGCAAATGATCATTGACCTGACTGGCATGGAGATCGCAAACGCTTCCATGCTGGATGAAGCAACAGCAGCGGCAGAAGCAATGGCGATGAGCAGACGTATTGCCAAATCAAAATCAAATAACTTTTTTGTTGATCAGGATTGCCATCCACAAACTATTGCTGTTATTCAAACACGTGCCCGTTCGCTCGGCTTTGATATCATCCTCGGCGATCCGTGGAACGACTTGGAAGGACAGGATATCTTTGGCGTCCTTGTACAATACCCGGGTTCCAGTGGAAGAATCAGAGACATTAGTCCGGTAGTAAAATATGCCCATAATCAATCGGCATTGATTACAGTTGCCGCAGACATTTTAAGTCTGGTGTTACTTACTCCACCGGGAGAAATGGATGCCGACATTGTTGTAGGTAGTGCCCAACGCTTTGGTGTCCCTATGGGTTTTGGTGGACCTCATGCAGCCTATTTTGCTACACGTGAAGCTTATATTCGATCCATGCCCGGTCGTATTATTGGTGTATCCGTTGACAGTCATAATGACCAGGCCCTGCGTATGGC
>JBNLAL010000198.1:0-3868 GCA_050302115.1 Gammaproteobacteria bacterium
TAATTGGCTTAAGGCCGCGATTATGACAAAGGCCACAAGGGCAACATAGGCAATGTTGCTCGTAAATGAAGCAAGCAATGCATCAATATTGCGTCTTTCCATGATCAAGACAATATATTTCTTAATCTTCTTTGCAAGCCAGATTCCACCAAACAGGATGATGGCGGCAATAACTATATTGGTTCCCAATGTCATAATTGATTCACTCATTTCATGATCCTCATGAGGTTGCTTATTTTTGTACGTCTTATTGCAACCTCAAACTCAAACAAAAGCAAGCCCGATAATATCAAAATGCAACCTGAGGCAATGTTCCAGGTTAATGGTTCATTGTTCATGATATGCCCAACCATTAATGCGCAAACAGGTGTTATTAATGTGATTAAAGATGCTCGCGTCGCTTCGATTCTTTTCAACAGAAAGTAAAACAACAAGAATCCAAGTACCGAACCAATCAATGCCAGATAAAATATGGCAATACCCGCACGTGTTGGTATTTCAGGGGGTAAATGGTTTCCTGAACCAGCCCAGATAATTAAAAATAACGAGGCAGCAACCAGCAATGTTCCTGTTACTGATGAGAAGCTGTCAATATGGGCATTAATCTTTTTTATTACGACCATATTCAAGGAATAAAACGTCGCCGATAATAATACTGCCGCAATACCATAAACACTATTGGGAGCAAAATTTGAACCGGTTGCCAGCATGACATAGAGACCAATTATGCTCAGGCAAATAGCAAAAATACGGAACAAGGTTAAAGCTTGTTCTTCCAGTATTTTTGATGCAAGCAAGCCCGTTATGATTGGTGAAATACCGAAGATAACCGATATCCAGCCCGATGGAATAAACTGCGCTCCCCAGTAGACACAAAGCATGGCTAATGACAAACCAATACCCCCTACTAAATAGGTTTGAATGGCTTTGGTTTCCAATGACAATTTTTTACCGAATAGCAACGCAATACTGGAAGCAATAATGGCGCCCAGTACAAAACGGCTGCAAATCCCGAACAAAAAGCCAACCGACTCGCTACTCCATTGAATAGCAAGTGGTGTTGTAGCCCAGATCAAAATGACCGAGATGTAAGCAGTTATAATTGGCATAGTCATGCTCCTTTAATTTGTCGCTACGGACTTCCTCGACTCTATCTCCTGATTCGTTCTACCTCCTGCATCCCTGCAGTCGTGTCCTCACGCGACATTGCCTACACGGATGTAGGTAATTCGGATTCGTCTGGAACATGAATCCGAACAGGCCTTCCCATGTAGCTCGCTGCTCCTGCGCATCCATGCGCCCGCAGCATACAGTACGTCCTGTACATAAAAAAAAAGGCCACAGGTGGGTTGCCTGTGGCCTTTTTATTGAATCGGTTCTTTTATTTACGAATTAAACGTTATGATTCTCCAGCACACAGACAACAGCAGACCGCCTTCAGCACGCAGCGTTGCCAAAGTGGAATCATGTTTAGTTTGTGTGGTTGATAATTCATAGGCGCGCGAGTTTGTTGTAATTTGTATATAATGTCAAGCACCGTATTATTTAATGGTTTTGTAATAAATCCTTTAGTCGTTCCGTTGTGTTAACCGGGCGTGAACGTATTCCATCAATTTCAATAGTAGCACTGTCTTTATCACTGGTATTAAAGTTAATCTTTTTGTACCAGCCGGGGTGTTGATGTGCAATCTGAATAAATGGATTCATCGACTGTTTTGATGACAGCCCTTCAATATTAAAAGTAAGAGGTGGTGTTTGTAATTCATGGTCAAGCAATAGAATCCCTGCTTCTTCCATTCTGGATGTGGCAATCTCGGGTATGCATAAATAGCGGAAACTGTGTTGCGCCATTTTTTTATATTTTTCCTTGCTTGTGTAGTGAAAAAGCAGGTTGGCAAATCGGGCAAATGAAATATTTTCATCGATTTGTCTTGGCGAAGTTTGAACGGAATGGTTTGTTTTTAAACTGTCATAACCACATAGTTTATGCTTAAAGTATTGATTGATGTAATCAGCAGTTTGACAGGCACTGGCAAGATAGATCTTTTTAAAAGTGACTCGATAGAGTTGTAGCATGGCTCTGGCCATTGCCAGGTTATCAGCAAGATGAATAGATTTATCCGCCATTCTGTTGGGTAACCATCCACCTTCAGCAGTCGCACAATGGTTGTTGATCCATTTAATGGCTCTTAATGCCATAAACAAACTGAGTTGGTCACCACAGTATTCATAAGCAGTGAGTAATGCTTCAATAGCCCAACCGTTTTCTCGTGTAGAAATACGTTTATCAATATCGGGCACACCAATTTTGTTACGTTCTTTTTCCTGTAATAAAAAATAAAGTTGAGCGTTGATTCCTGGCACCTTGTCGTTTTGGCCACAATAGAATATGCCATCCTCATTCATTAAAAAGTGTTCAATATAGGAACGGATAGACTGCACAACCGACAAATATCGGTCGTGTTTTAATTGTGCATAGGCCAGTGCATATAATCTTAAATGGCCGGCCTGAGCAGACATGGTCTTTCGATAATGCGGACGGTCCCATCTTCCCTGGGTTGAATATTGGTAGATACCACCCCAAACGGTATCGATTAAAGCCATGGCATTGTCCAGTGTCATTTTTACCATGCGTTCTTCGCTTTGATCGAAATCAGCAGCCATCATTAATGCATACTCAACACTGTCACGATCAATAAATTTAATGGGTGACAACAATCCTCCCATTTGCCAATCAAAACTTTGCATGTGCATATATTTTAATCGCCGCCGGCATTCATGACTTAAGACAGGGTTAAGCTGTTTACTGACTTCCACCAGATGGTTAACTTGTATCGGTTCTTCAACAGTAGTTTTCAATAATGCGTGCATAACAATCCTCGCTAGGTAACAACAACAGGTTCAGGTTCCGCGATAACGATATAACGCAGTGGTCCGCCAGCCGTGATCGCATCAAAGGGATAACAGGTAATCAACATGAGTCTGTTACTCATATCAGTTGGAATAAACGGTGTTTTGGTTTTATCAATAACAAAAAATTCTTTTACCTTATAAACAGTAATTTCCTTATTGACTGCCTCGAGTAACAAGGTATCGCCTGCACTCAGGTTTTGTAGAAAGGCAAAGTGGGTATCACGATGTGCGGAGATGATGATATTTCCATCTTCCCCCGGTAATGCACTGTTAAAAAAATGTCCTGGGCCGAAGGCCAGTGAAGCACCACTGGCTCCGGCCAGGACAATGCGGCTAATACCAAGATGGGGCACACTCAGACGGGCGACTGGCCAGGTATCTGCCCACGGCCACGGTTTCACCTCCTTTTGGCCGTTGAGCGTTTGTGACCATGCCGTCTCCAGGAGGTGTTGTGCTAATACCGCCTTGGCATGGATATAGGCACTATTTCCTATAAGCCATAAGCCACAGAGGGGGAGGGTCATGAAGACTATTTTTTTAAACGTATGCATTTTGGCGACGGGTTAAGTAATTAAATAAACTCAGTACTATTAGTATTAAGCCAATAATGAAATTCAGGCGTGCATCAGTTGCCGTTGCAGGGAAACGTTGGCCGAATACCTTGTTGTAGTCCCAACCTTCAGGTAGGTGTGTAGGTATTGCATTTGAATTCAGTTTTTCCGTTTGTGGACGAACCGGTGTCACATCGACTGCAACCAGGCTGGTAAATTTGCTGACCAGATGATGTTCAAGGGCAGTTTCGATAATGATTTCTTTGATCGATTCAAATTGGTAGGTGAAGTCTTCATAGCTTTCTTCAAAAGCAGGCAAACTGGTAAATATACCCGTTTTCAAGTCCCAGTGATTTGAATAATATCCAGAAAAGGCAATGGTTGAATCCGGATGAAATTGGACC
>JBNLAL010000199.1:0-3836 GCA_050302115.1 Gammaproteobacteria bacterium
AGCTCTCTTGACACCGACTTTCAACCAATATGCATCACCATCATCACTACCTGCCGCTCCGGCATTACCATCTTCAGTATTAAAGGCAATTGAACCGAATATACCTGTACCCGGATCCATCAAACCACCTTGTACCTGGAAGACTTCAGCTTCAGTACCACTTACAACACCACCTGCTGCACCACCTTGGTTGATAGCATAACCAAGCGCAACACTGGCTTTAAGTCCCATCAAGTCACCTTTATATTTAGCGGCAACGTCATAGATATCATCGTTAGCATAACCAATTGCAACGGTAACAGGACCGAATGCAGGAAGGTCATAACGAATACCGTTACGGTAAATACCGTTACAGTCGATACCAATTCCTAGACCACTAAAGTTACAGGTAAGGAAGCTACCCCAAGTCGTTTTAGTAGCAGCAGTACCTAAACCCTGGATGGTAGCACCGTTACCACGGAATACAGGAGAGATACTAGCCCATAAGGTCAAAGAAGGATCTTCCAATACAGCGATGTTATCAGTAGGCATGCTTTGCAGACCAACAGTAACTTTACCGAAAGAGCCACCAACATTAACACTACTACCTAAAACATTAATACCTTGGCCATTTGTATTATCGTTAAATGCACCACTTGAACCAAAGCCCAAAAGGTTAGCACCATCACTAGATCTTGGTTCCAGGATTGTTTCAAATCCTGCAGTTAAACCACTGTTTGGCAGATCAGTAGAACCTGACAGAGTGATACGAGAACCGAGAGTAGCACCGTTATCAGTTACCTGAACGATATCACTACCTACACCATCATCATAGTAAGTCATACCTTCGTTAATCCAACCGGAGATGCTCCAGTTGTCACCGCCAGAATCAGCTACCGCTGAAAGAGGCAGTGCTGCTGCTAATGCAACAACGCTTGCTTTTTTTATAAATGATTTTTTCACTTCTATTTCCTCCTAAGAAAATATACTGAAATCTCTAGAGATTTAAGTTCGGCCTCCCCAGCCTTGTTTCCCCCTGATAATATTCAGTTCCAACAAGTCTTTTGAAGCACGAAATGCCTAGTTCAAAGACATTTGCTAAAAATACTACAAGAAACGGTGAGTTGCAAATATTTTTTGTATTTACACAACAATCAGTTCTTTCAAGTAAATTTTGTATTATTTTTGCAACATTGCCTTGTAATGGCTTATTAAACTTTAATTTTTTTATTTATTAAAAGAAAAAATATAGTCAAAGCTACATTAGCCTGTTGCATAAATACTACAAAATACGTATTTAATAATTAACTCTTTTAAAAACAGTTGCTTAAAAAGTTTTTCTAAAGCAATAGTTACCCACCACCTCTCTGATATGCACGATTAAAATTCGTAAAAAATCTTGTAATTTCATCATCAGTAATATCATTGAAAACAAAAAGGACTTTCAGGTTTGGTAAATTTAAAGAAGCAATTGAACGGGAACCTTCTTCGCCCGGGTAGATTTCTATTTTCCCCTTCTCTTTTTTAATAAAAATAATATTGTCTGTTACATAGTATTCAGTGTTTCGCAAAGCATGAGGTAAAAGCCTGTAAAATTCTTTAAGAGATATGGTCATCTCCCGTTCCTCACGATATTCCATTTTCAGCCACCTGCAACAGGAGGCCAGACAGCTAAAGTATCTCCATCTTTAAGGAAAACTTGTTCCCTTTCACCTGCGTCAAGATAAACTCCATTGACTAATACCAGATGTGCGGATTCATTAGGAACACGAAACTTTTGCAGAATAGAAAAAACGGTTTCCTTTTCGGATATTTCAATTTCTGTTGAATGATTTTTAGAATTTTCAGGCAAATACTGTGTAAGCCCGGCATAGAGTTTTAATGTTAATTTCATTAAACAACTTAAAGAACTTTTGCGTTATGACCAATTGATTGAGTATTTGCCAAGTAAGCTTCCATAATTTTTGTTGGGTCTTTTAACAAGTGATCTTTCCATTTACCTAATCTTAATTTAGTCTGAATCAAGCCCCTCAAAACGCCGACATGCTGAGTTAATCCGAGCGATTGTGCGCCAACCAAAATATCGTCTTCAAATTGAAGACTTAAATAACGATAACGGTCACTGTCACATAGGTTAGCAGACTCGCCACCATCAACACCCATCCATAATCCATAAGAACTCGATATTAAACCCATTGTATCGAGCACGTTCATATTGATACTGCCTTGATGAATCGTGTCTCTACCAGCCATATTCATCGCTGCAATTCGGCCGTGGTCAGCTGCTGTTGGCTGAATGGCTTGCACACTATATTCACCTGTTGAAAAATCTTTTCCCTGGCATACATCACCTGCCGCATAAATATCGGTATTGTTAGTTTGTAACCGTTCATTTACTAAAACACCAAGATCAGTTTCTATACCACTACCCTCTAAAAATTGAGTATTAGCAGCAACTCCTGTCGCAGATATAACTAAATCTGCATCAAGAACATCACCGTTATCCAATTTTACCTTAAGTGCGTCACCGCTACCTTTCTCTATGGCATCAACACGCGTTGAAGTATGAACGGCCACATTTTTTTTCAAACACCACTCTTTAATCAGATTTCCAGCAGTTTGATCCATCATTCTAGGCACCATTCTGTCACCCATTTCAATGACTGTAAGGTTTACTTTACGTAATGCGAGAGCTTCAAGAATAATACAGCCTATAAAACCAGCACCCATTAAGACAACATTAGAGCCGGGTTTAGCTTTCTTGATAATGTTTCGGCCATCTTCCAGTGTCCAACACGAATGAACACCGGGCAAATCTATACCTTCGATTGGCGGACGAATAGGATGTGACCCTGTTGCAATCAAAAGCTTATCATATGAAATAGGATCGTTATCCTGAAGCTGCAATGTTTTTGCATTTGAATCAATCAGACTTACTCGATCTTTAATAAGATCTATATCTTTATTACTAAAATGTGATGTGTCTTTTCTAAGATATGTCCCTGCTTCATCAATTTTATTGATTATAAGGTAAGGTAATGCCATACGGGAATACGGCGCTTCGGGTTCATCACCGACAATGGTAACACTTGATGTCGGGTCAATTTTACGCAAGGTTTCAGCCGCGATGACGCCTGATGGCCCTGCACCAATAATTACATGATGCATGTTGTACTAACCTCCTCCTCTACATGGTCTAATTTTATAATAGACCAATTTAAGCTGCTATATTAACAGCGATTGATACATATGGTTTGAAATTATTATTTTTACACCAATTTATCTGAAAGAGATCTGAACAAGCAAACTAATACAGCAACACTGGCCACATGAACAATTTAGAGAAGGCTCTTAAAAAGTACGAATTATGAGAATACCCCTGCATTATGGCCAAGGGCCTGCGTCTTGGCTAGATAGGCATGCATAAATAGACTCGGGTCCTCTTTAAGTTTATCTTTCCAATTTCCCAATTTTACTTTGGATTGTATAAGACCACGCATTACACCGACATGTCCGGTATGTCCAAGTGTTAATGCGCCTATTAAACGGTCATCATCAAATTGAAGATTTATATATTTAAAATTCTCTTCATCAAGTAATTCTGCAGATTCACCACCCTCAATACCTTGCCATCTGCCAAAAGAACCGGAAATTAAACCCATCGTATCCAACACATTCATCAATATACTGCCCTGGAACTTGGAATTGTGCCCGGTCATATTTAACCCTGCAACTCGACCATGATCAGCTGCTGTAGGTTGGATGATATGAACCGAATGCTCACCCGTTGAAAAATCGAATCCTTGTGCGCAATCACCCGCTGCATAAATATTGGGAATATTGGATCGGAGGTACTC
>JBNLAL010000200.1:0-3825 GCA_050302115.1 Gammaproteobacteria bacterium
GTTATCTATTATCTTGTCGCTTGCGACACAAGAAAGCAGTACCGCTGAGGGAGTTTCGGACAATACTATATTTTCTTCAAGCTGCGGAATAAGATTATTCTTATCGTATTTAAATTTTTCTGATTGCGTTATTACATTTTCTTTTTCAATAGCCCAGACGACAGTCGAGTTTCCAATATCAAACAATATATTCATTATTGTAACCTCACACTGATTTCACCTGAGGTGAATCGTTCAGTTTTGTCATTTACTAACATCAATAATGAACCCTGATCATCAACGCCCTTTAACAATCCTGTTATTTCTTTTTCCGGTAAAATAAGTCTCGCTTCCTTATCTTTATAGTAGTCATATTTCCTCCATTCATTTAATAAAGAGATATGTGTTTCTTCCTCTATCAAACCAAATACTTCATAAAGATGAGAAATAAGAGCTGCTATTATTTTATTTCTCGATAATTTTTGTGAAGAATATCGACAAATATCTGTAACTGCTTGATCAATTTTAGCCAGAATATTATCCGGGAAATCATAGTTTATCCCTATTCCAATCACGACATCCATGGCGCCACAAGTCTCTCCACGTATTTCAAGCAACACACCGCCCAGTTTTTTATTTTTTATCAAAATATCATTGGGCCACTTTAAATTCACCTCGTTAATTCCTAGCGAATGTAATGCCCTTACGACAGCTACTGCGGTATACAAGGACAACAAACCCGGTGATGCGGGCGATTTGTCAAAATGCCATCCTGCAGAAAGATAAATACCGGCACCTAATGCAGAGTGCCACTTATTACCCCGTCGTCCTCTACCGGCAGATTGATGTTCAGCTAACACGACATGCCCATTAACAGGGTTACTTTCAAGATGTTTAAATAGATAGGAGTTTGTTGAAGTAACATCAAATAAAATTTCTATGTTATTACAGTTTGCTTGTGCAACAGCCGACAGGTTATTTCTTATTTTTTTTTCTGATAACAATTCAAGTGGATGGAGCAGACGATAACCTTTGCCATGTGTAGCTTCAATAACAAGCCCAAGAGTTTCAAGCTGCTTAATCGATTTCCAAATAGCTGCTCTGGATATACCCAATGCATTGGCAAGTTCTTCTCCAGAATGAACTTTGCCATCAGATATAATCGATAAAAGTTCAACATACCCTTTCTTCATATCTTAAGGTTCTTAACCAGTTCTGAAAAAATGATTATATCATCAAAAGGATATCTATTATTCGTACGGGAAAAAGTTTTGGTCGTAATTAACTAGAAAAAACAAGAAGTTTAACTATCACAGCATGTTTAGAATTTTGAAATAAATATATTGTTTAAAACAATATATCGTTTCTGAATAACAACAAGTACGTTTAAAAAACAGTTTTTACGTGAAATATAATTTTTATTGATAAAGGCTGACGAACTTATAAATCTTCTTTACGTAAAGTGGCATCATCATCCACATCATCAGATTCATTATCAGCATCATCGTCAAGCATGATAGTTTCATCTTCTGAATTGGCATCGTCATCGCCGACTCCATCCAGTGTAAAATCAGGTTCATCATCTGAATCCGTTGATTGATTTGGAAGATCGCGAATCACTGTGTCTTCCTCATCGGGATCAGGTTCATAAAGATCAGATAAATCATCACTGGTATCGCTGCCAGAACCAGTCAGGTCAAAATCCATATCAGCATTGCCTGCTGTTTTTATTTCTTCAGCGCTTAGCTCATTAGAACCACCACTACCCCGCATCTCCGTCGCTTCCTCGGAGTCATCTACTGCAGGCTGTTGTGCAAACACCGTATTCGATATAACTGTCATACCGCTATCTTCCATTTCCGGCATGATAAATTCAAATTCACACTTATGTAGTCTGATGCGATCACCGTGTTTTAACCTGACTTCCGTTTTAACTGGTTCATCATTGACAAAAGTACCGTTAATACTTCCCTGATCAATTATCCAATAAGAATAATCCTTATATTCAATAAGAGCATGGCGTCGGCCAATTGTTGATTCACTCACTACAATGTAATCAAGGTGGTCTGTGTCTTTACCCGCTACACGACCAAACATGGTTGGTTTCGTTCCAAGCTTGTGAGTTTGCTTTTCGGTTTTGCCCTGTAAATCATTAATGTAAGCTTCCTGTGCAAACTGTTCTTCTCCGGACTTCAATTCACGATTACGTTTTAGCAGCAGGATAAGAATCGCCAACAAGGTAATTGTCAGGATAATAGCAGCAGCAATCATGATTATTGACCGCACACGTTCTTCCTGACCAACACCTTGTGCAGGAACTTCAATTATGACTGGAGCGGGTGGAGGTGCCTGCACTACCGGCTCGACGGGTTCTGGCGCTGGCTGGCTTACGACTACTGGTTCGGGAACGGGTTCTGGCGCCGGTGGTTCGTTAATTATTTCATTTATGCGTTCAAACACACCATGCAATTCTTCTGCTTTGAGAACACGATAATATTCCCCATCTGTTTTCTGTGCGATGGATTGTATTAATTGGAAGTCCGCCGCTTCGGTAAAGGCTATCCCGAAGATCTTTATTTCATTATCTGCAGCATCTGGAGCAAGGTCTTCACGAAGCCATTTGGATTTTTCCAGGTCTTTCTCGGGCGCTCCTGTATCTACAATGCCATCGGTCATAAAAATAATGGATTTCTCTGCATCATCCCGACCATTGTTTTTCAATTCATATATTGCACGTTCAATACCTGCGGGACTGTCAGTATACAAACCTTTGTAATTGATATTTCCAATACTATTCAGAATAGTTTCCCGATTGGAAAGTGATGCTTCTGTGAGCGGAACGGGTAACAGGACATTCTGATCGAATATGACGATGCCTACCCGGGTGTTCGCATCTTGCAAACTTATAAATTCCTTGACGGCTTCGCTAACTAAAAAGTCAGGATCGTTTTTCTTCATACTGCCTGAATTATCGAGCACCAAAAATACATCCTTTTTTATAACGGGCTCTTCAACAGCAGTAATGACTTCTAATTCTTCCTCAGCAGGAGCATTCGTAAACTCATCAGCCTCGGAAACTTCAGTTTCGTCAATGCCAATATCATCAGGCAACTGTTCTACTGCTGTTTCTGACAGGATATCAATTGACTCCGTAACAGGCATAGTCTGTTCAGGCATTTCCGGTTCAGCATAAGCGTTGACCAGAAAAGTGAGAAATAAAACTTGTAGAATCAGTTTAAGCATCTTTTTAAAAGAGAATGATTTGTATACTGAATTTAGCATTATATGTTGATTCATAAACATACTGAAATCTTTTGAGGAAAGAAATTAGTCTGAACAACTAATCCCCCGTCGCAACAGGCTTTCCCTCTGTGCTGCTCCATTCACTCCAGGAACCCGCATAGAGTCTGGGCATGGGTAATCCTGCATGACTTACAGCAAGTAAGTTGTGGCATGCCGTTACACCTGAGCCACAATAAAATACGCAATTTTCGGCCAAAGTATCACCAAATAACTGCTGAAATTCATCCAGCAACACTTTTTTTTCCTTAAAATCACCGGATTCCAAAATATTATCTTTCCAAAATCGATTAATGGCACCTGGGATATGTCCCGCAGCCTTGTCGATCGGCTCCACTTCACCTCTAAACCGGGCAGGGTCTCTGGAGTCATATATCTGTGTAAAAGCCTGAACATCTTCGATATCAACAACGTCATTATCAACCGGCGTCTTTGCAAAGCTGGAGGGAACTGGTGTTGCGTTTGAGGTGCTCACAGGGCCGGAAAAAGCTTCCCACGCCTGCCATCCTCCATTTAATACAGCAACATTTTCATGCTGCATATGTT
>JBNLAL010000201.1:0-3818 GCA_050302115.1 Gammaproteobacteria bacterium
AATACAAATAATTTTTTATATGCAACGGGTATATTTTTTATTACTTTTATGCTGATTTCCTGTCAAACAGTAGCTAGTCCTGAAGTAGTATCAGAAAAATTTTGGCAAGCAGTACAAAGGCAAAATATAGATCAAATAAAAAAACACAGCGTTGAAGGTTCAATACCTGACGATATTGATGTAAACAAATTAGGCAATATTGCAGAGTATTCTTTTGGAAAGATTCTTATTGATGGTGAGAAAGCTGAAGTCGAAACCATTGTTGTTGTAAACAAAACAAATAAACAAAATATATTATCTCTTAGCACGAAATTACTCATGCAGGATAAAAAATGGAAGGTTGATTTTAATGACACTGTTTCTCCTTTAATGATTAATAATGAAGTAGCAGAATTGATGGGTGGTATTGAAGAGTTAACAGAGGAATTTGCAAAGGAAGTCGAAGGTTCTGTTAAAGAATTTAAGGAAAAAGCCATGCCGGAGATAAAATTAAAACTGGAAGAGGCAGAAAGGGAACTAAAAGAAAAATTGCCAGAGATTAAAGAAAAGATAGATGAATTTTTGAAAGATCTGGAAGAATCAATACAAGATGCTTTTCCAAAGCAAAAGGATGAAAAGCAACCAGTAGAGACCTGAAAGCATATTAAATCAGGCGACCTATTTACAGCGTAAACCGAATTCATTACCCTAACCTGAACCAGTCAGTCCAGATATAAGGGGAGATGGACTATGAATAAGTTTTTGCTGTTTCTTATTTTTATATTTTTATCATTCAATTCATACGCTGTTGAGCCGGTTTTGGACCATCAAGGTATGATTTATTTCAACCTTTCATTTGATGCTGGACATTCTACAAAAACAGAACACGATTTTGGTTTTCGTTTTGATCGTGCCATGGTTAAACCCGGTGAAAACATGGGTATGGACCAGCTTGTTGATAAACCAGCCGTATTTAATATGAAATATAACAGCAACGGTTTAAAGGCTTTTGAGTTAAACGGTGTTGATTATAGTTATGTTGATTACGCACTTAATGAAGCAGAAGGCGACGCAGGAGATACTGCTGCAGAAGCTGAAACTATTCCGGAAGAAACAGTGGAACAACCAAAAAGAAAAATAGATATACCGGTAGGCGTTATCATAGGTGTTCTTATTGGTACTGTAGCTATTGCTTCAGGTTTTTAATTAATAATTTGGTGGGCCCGGTAGGGCGAAACTGAAATCGAAAGTCCAGTGGACTTTCGCAGTTCAGTGAGCGCCTGTCATGGATGACAGGACGAGGGATGCACCATGGATGGTTTAAAAATATAAATTTAAAAGTTAATTGGTGGGCCCGGTAGGACTCGAACCTACGACCAATGGATTATGAGTCCACTGCTCTAACCAACTGAGCTACAGGCCCTGATACAAAGAACGCGAATAGTAGGGGATTGTTCGGTTCGTTTCCAGAGTTAAGTAATACTTAATCCAGAAACGTTTTTAATTGATCCGAACGTGATGGATGACGCAATTTGCGTAATGCCTTTGCCTCAATCTGACGAATACGTTCCCTTGTTACGTCAAACTGTTTACCGACTTCTTCAAGCGTGTGATCGGTATTCATATCAATACCAAAACGCATTCTTAAAACCTTGGCTTCCCTCGGTGTTAAACCTTCAAGCGCATCACGCGTGGTACGTCGAAGACCTTCAAAACTGGCTGAATCCCCCGGTGCCTGAATATTGGCATCCTCAATAAAATCACCCAAATGTGAATCTTCATCGTCACCAATTGGTGTTTCCATAGATATTGGTTCTTTAGCGATTTTTAATACCTTACGCACCTTTTCTTCCGGCATTTCCATTCGTTCTGCCAACTCTTCGGGTGTGGGCTCACGACCCATTTCTTGCAGTATCTGTCTGGAGATACGGTTAAGCTTGTTGATTGTTTCGATCATGTGCACCGGGATACGAATGGTACGTGCCTGGTCAGCAATTGAGCGAGTAATTGCCTGACGAATCCACCAGGTTGCGTAAGTAGAAAACTTGTAACCACGGCGATACTCGAATTTATCCACGGCCTTCATCAAGCCAATATTGCCTTCCTGTATGAGATCAAGGAACAATAGACCGCGGTTTGTATATTTCTTGGCGATAGAGATAACCAGACGCAGATTGGCCTCTACCATTTCCTTTTTAGCACGACGTGCCTTGGCTTCACCAATTGAAATCTTTCTATTAATTTCTTTTATTTCAGCAATGTTTAATAGCGCATCATTAAAGATCGCAGCCAGTTTCTCCTGCACTTTAACAATCTCTTCTTCATATTCTTTCAGTTTTTCGGTGTAAGGCGCCTTGTTTTTCAAAACGCTTTTAATCCATTTAAAGTTAGCTTCGTTGCCCGGGAAACTGCTGATAAATTCCTTACGTGGCATTTTCGCTTCTTTAACACAGAGTTCCATAATGTGGCGTTCAGTGAAACGAATGCGATCAATTAAATCGCGAAGATTATCTGTTAATAAATCAATAAATTTAGGTGCAAGACGCAATTCAAGAAACCATTGAGCCAGTTCTTCCTCATGGACCTTGGTTTTAGGGTTGTCTTTACCATAGCGCTTTACTGATTTGATAAATTTGGTGTGAAGCTTTCCGATTTTCTCAATATGCTCCCTGACGTCTTCAGGTGTTAATGCTGCTTCTTCCTCTTCTTCTTCAGCGTCTTCGTCGTCCTCATCACCTTCTTCATCAGAGTCATTCATTTCAGTTGGGTTGTTCACGGGAATACCTGCGTCGGGATATTCCTCGGTGTCATTGAAGCCAATAATGACATCACTTAGTTTCATTTCTTCCTTCAGAATGAGTTCGTATGCTTCCAGTAACGTCATAACCGTGCCAGGGTAACTGGAAAGCGCACCGAGAACCTGGTTCAGACCTTCTTCAATTCGTTTGGCAATCTTGATTTCGCCTTCACGTGTCAACAGGTCAACCGTACCCATTTCTCGCATATACATCCTGACCGGATCGGTGGTTCGGCCGAATTCATTCTCCAGGCTGGCCAATGCGGCAGCAGCTTCTGCAGCTGCATCTTCGTCAGGACCTTCAGTATTGTCCGTAATCTGGTCCACGTCATCCGGAGGGGTTTCATGTACCGTGATTCCCATGTCATTGATCATGTTGACAATATCTTCAATCTGTTCAGGTTCGACGATATCATCAGGTAAATGATCATTAACTTCAGCATAGGTCAGGAAACCCTGTTCCTTGCCTTTGGCAATTAATAACTTAAGTTGCGACTTTTCGTCTTCTTGAAAGATTTGTTCAACTGGTTCCATGGATTATTGGCTCGAATATTGCTGTAAAATTGACTAAAAAAATTATATAACTACTTGATAAATAACAAAGATTTATCCGGACTAAAACGGTCAAGTTTAGCACATGGTTTTTACACGCGCTAGGTTAAATTACGATTAGATTTCTGAATTTGCACTGCTTTTTTGGGTTTTCCTTAGCGTTTCCTTATCTTCCTCAGAAAGCTCTGCCAAGCTTCGGACAGATTTAAGTTTGCCGAATTTATCCTGGTTTGTTTCGATAAGTCGGTTAATGGCATCCAGAAAAGTATCTTTATTAATACCCGCTTCGTGGAAAGATTCCTCTTCTGCCGCTAATTCGTGTAAGCGTTTTGAAAATTTGGTATCGCGCCAGTTCTCCAGGATGCCCGCCAGGCTGACATTGGGGCGATTGCGAATAAACTCAAGTAACTCGTGCAGGAATTGAATACCTGGTGAATTAATATTTGATAAAGATTCTATACTTTCAAGTTCCAGAGCAAGAGAAGGTTGA
>JBNLAL010000202.1:0-3806 GCA_050302115.1 Gammaproteobacteria bacterium
AAAGAAAATAGATGCGATAGAATATGTGTGGTTAATGGACTAGTTCAGCTTGCCATACAATCCGGACAAGCTGCTATTTTACCTTGATACCAATTGGCAGCTTCCTTAAGCGCAGTCTCACTTTTACTACGTACGCCTATTAAGGTTAGTTTTTCTCTCCCGGATGATGAGGCACATCCATCTACATGAATGGTATGTGTACCCTCACTATAGAAATATTGATAATTTTCGGAGGTAAAAAAAAGGGCTATGGTCTTAGCCCTTTTATTTCCTCTCCAAATGCATTTAGTTAAAGCGAAGAAAGATATTTAGTAAGTTGGTCAAGTCCACCGCCCCAACCTTTACCGTGTTCAGAGCGAGAAGCTTCAAATGTTTCAGCTTCTTCTTTTGTTGGGTTAATTGGTTGCCAGATTAATTCCAGTTTTGTTTTACCGTTGATCTCTTCGAGATTAATCGTCGTTCTTAATTCTTTTGGCCAGTTTGGCATCTGTGGATTTGGTAAAATATCACCAGACTCATTTGAGTTATATTGTCGAAACACGATTTGGTTTGGTGGGCTGATTTCTTCATATTTTGTTAACAACCACATTTCAAATCCGTTAGGTGCAATCATCTTATGCAGCGTTGAACCACCAGGACGAATATCGGCAATCATATAATCACATGTAAAACCATCAAAAGGGAATTGCCAGTTCTTTAAATGATCAACCTGTGTCCATGCATCAAATACTAATTGTAACGGCGCATCATATTCCCGGGTTAGAATTGTTGGTTCAACCGAGATTTCTTCTTTATCGCTCATCCTCTCCCCCTTTTTTCGTTTGTATTTTTTTAAGGTAACTATCCAATTGATCCAGACTGTTACCCCAGTACTTTTCAAACTGAACAACCCATTCCTGTATAGGCTTTAACCGAGCAACATTCACCCTATAAACGCGATATCGTCCTTCCTTTCTTTCCGAAACCAGCCCGACCTGTTTCAACACACCAAGATGTTTTGACACCATGGGTTGATTCCAACCCATCAATTCAACGGTTTCATTCACTGTCAGTTCCTTATCTACCAGTGCTTCTATCAGCGCACGACGCTTTGGTTCAGCAATCGCATTGAAAGGGTCATAAGTCGTCGGTGTCCGAGCCATAAAACATGATATATTCCCATATAAGAATATGTCAATTAAAAAATAAAGGGCTATGCCCCTTTATTTATCATCAACCAGTTTACATACCTTATCAACACACTTAGGCATTAAGCTGGCAGGAGAGTAACAATCATACGTGCAGGCCATGCCTGTTTCTTTTAAATAGGCATCCACTTTTTTATTGAGTTGTTTAAGCTTCGATTGATTAATCGCCGTTCCGCATCCTTCGAAACAATTAAAACTTGCCCTGACACAATCATTATCTGTATTACAAACCTTTGCTTCTTTAATCAGCTTTCTTATTTCCAATTCTTTTTGTATTCGTGTTCGTTCCACTTCGTAACGTCCACTTTCAACAAACATGAACGCATCATTAAGTTCATTTTCTGCACCCATGTATTCAGGGTTATCAGTCCAAATGTTGGTTGCTTTCGTTAACCATGCCTTCGCTTCACGTAGCTTAGCCAGATCACCTTCTGCGTTTTCGTATAACTCAAGAAAATGCTGATAGGCATTTTCAGCATCACGTTCCTTTTTATCCAGTATTTCCCTGATCTCTTTATCCTTTTGTGCATCTTCGATAACGACAGAATCCAGTGACGTTTTAACGTATGACAATTTACCCATTTTTAGATTGGCCAAAATAGATTCAGGGTCAACAATAGCATTGGGTTCTCCATCATCTCCTATGCTAATTGGGCCACCAATAGCAACAGCGTCTTCCGCAAAAACAGGAAACGACATTGAAAAAAGAACCGAAATACTCAAGTAAAATAAGAAATGATGTGTTTTTAAGTTCATATAATTTGTTATCAAACGTCCCATAAAATTAAAGGACTCTGACTTAAAGAAAAATTAATTATAAAATAACAATTGTCGCAAGAACCAATAATAAACCCATACTAATGACATCCGTCGCCGTCGTTAGAAAGATAGTAGAGGCCGTTACCGGATCGGCACCAAATCGCCGTAAAATTAACGGGATCATTACACCCGTCACACCACTGGCAACGCAGGCACCGAGCATTGCTGTTAAAACCACGAGTGCCAGTTGTACCGGTGCTTCACTGCCAACACTGGAAGCATAGACAAACATGCCTAAAGCGGCTGTCAGACCTACCAATGCTCCATTACACAAGCCAAGTATCCCTTCCTTGATAATTACTTTTCTCTCCATGCCGGGTTTGAGTTCATTTAATGTAAGTCCACGCAAGGTCACTGCCAGGGCCTGACATCCGGTATTCCCCGATTGCCCGGCAAGCACAGGTAAGAATGCTGCTAATACCACAACATGGGCAATCGTCTCGTCGAACAAACCCACAACGGCACCAGCAACGAATGCTGTTAATAAGTTGAGTTGTAACCAGGGGTGGCGCATGAACAGACATTTCAACCAGGGCGTAGTGATGTGTTCTTCCTTTTCAACACCTACCATCTGTCCGCTATGTGCCGTTAATTCATAGGTACGCTGTTCAAACAAGGCATAGCCGCGGATCAAGCCGACCAGCTTGCGCTCTTCATCGCAAACGGGATAGACGGGATAGTGACGTAACAAAACCGCCCGCATGGCATCTTCATTGGAACTGCTGGCACGGAAATAAAACGGCTGTTCAACCATAATGTCTTCAATGCGATCATAGGAACGGGCAAACAGGAGATCGCGCATCACGATAACGCCCATCAGTTTCATCTCCTTATCGACGGCATAGGCATAGACGATCTGTCTGTCCTCCTCTGACTCACGCAATGCATCAACGACATCTTTGACCAGCATATCAACACGGAAGGCCTCGATAGGCGGTTCCATTATCCTTCCTATACTGTCTTCCGGATAAGCCTGGTTGAGCTGCCATTGTTCCCCGACCTGATCCTCGATAATCAGCGTTAGGTCATCGGTACGCCTGGGATCCATATGGGAAAGGATGCGCATAGCCAGAGTTGGCTCAAGTGCCTCAAGTACATCGGCTACCAGATCATCGGATTCCCGTTCCAGTAACAGTACAGCATCCATAGGCGCGCGGCGGTTAACCGAATGTACTAATTGCTGCACACGTTTTTCATCTATCGGCACAGCTCGTTTGATTTCGTCGTTCATGTTTATTCCCTATACGGGTAATTACGGAAAAAAGCACAATGTACACGAAAGATGGAATTTAGCGATGAAATTTTGAGGCTGATTATTTAGCTATAAAAGGAATTGATCTTTTTAATTATAAATTAATCGGCCGTTCTTGCGCTCCATGCGTACAATGCATTAGTGATCTGACCTCCATGGATGGAGGAAATGCAAAAGGATTGTATGGAACAATCCTTGCCATGCACGTCACACTAACCTTTTTGATTGTTATTTTTAATGTGCATCAATAGACAATGCCAAAATTCGACTAAGCCTGGCTAAACCAAATCCTGTTTCATCCATCCAGTCATTATAAGCTGCCTGTACTGACCGCATATCACTTTGACTTGTCGGATCTTTACTCACCACTCCTGCATCTATCAAGGCCGCCACACCATCTTTTCCATGTACAAAACCGTCGCGACCGATTTGTCTCAAAAAATACTGGGCTGTTTTTCCGCCAAGTCGTGAGCCATTCTTATCCAGATAGTTTAATAAACCTATAAAATCAGTATCGGGCCAATCGGCAATCATTTTTGCAAATGAAC
>JBNLAL010000203.1:0-3783 GCA_050302115.1 Gammaproteobacteria bacterium
TATGCAGCAAAGAGTGACAGTGGAGAGTTCATATTAGCGTCCGTAATGATTGAATTTGCGCGACTCGATGCGTTTCATAAAAATGCCCATGATTTCACGATAGAGTGCATCTTTAAGTACAAGGTCTTCAATACCTGCATCGATATTCGGATTGTCGTTGACCTCGATTAGATAAAATTTTTTTTCCACCTGTTTTAGATCAACACCATAAAGACCGTCACCAATCAGGTTTGCCGCTTTTACGGCAATATTGATTAATTCATCCGGGACTTCTCCAATAGATAGAGTATCCGAATCACCTTCGCCAGTTGAGTTACCCTGGGCGTCACGTTTGATAATTTGCCAGTGTTCGTTTGCCATATGATACCGACAGGTAAAGATTGCTCGTCTGTCACAAATACCTATCCGCCAATCAAAACTGGTTGGCAGGAATTGTTGTGCAATGACCAAATCAGAGTCTTCCAGCAAACATTTAACTGTGGTTAACAATTCCTCTTTTGTTTCAACTTTGGAAACGCCCATGGAAAAAGCACTGTCCGGTTTTTTTAGAATGCAGGGAAGGCCCAATGTTTTTTCTATTTGGTCAATGTTGTACCGGTGTACGATCATTGTTTTTGGGATAGGAATATTATGACGAGCCATCAACTCAGCAAGATAAACCTTGTTGGTGCATTTAAGGATTGAATTCGGGTCATCCATTACAACAAGACCTTCGGTTACCGCGCGCTGGGCGAAGCGAAAGGTGTGATGGTCGACTGCAGTAGTTTCACGTATGAATAATCCATCAAATTCAGCCAGACGATTCATGTCATTTTTGGTAATAAATTCACAATCAAAGCCAACAGCTTCAGCTGCTTTTTGAAATTTTTTCAATGCCTTTGGATTTGACGGTGGTTCTTTTTCTTCCGGGTCATATAAAATGGCAAGATCAAAACGGGCAGCATTACTTTTTTTTATGTGGCGTTTACGACCGGAAAAATAGTTTGTTGCTGCTTCAATTACTATTTCACGATGATTATCCGGAATGTCGGTTACAGTAATTGTTCGAATTGATTCTAGTTGCCAACTTTTTTTCTTTACAAATCTGGCTTGTAGTAAAGGGGCCTGAAATATATTAAATAACCGAAGACTCAGGCTGTCATAATGTTTGGCAATGTTTCTGCCAAAATAAATACTTAAGGTAAATTTTTTTGATTGCAAATGGCTGAGTTTCTTGTCGATTAACTCTTCCAAATCAGCGGATATCGCCTGTACGACATGGGGCGATTTTAAATCCTGAATGGTATTGATGTCGGGCATAGGTTTATGCCCACGTGCTGCGGCCAGTAATGAAACATAATAGCCTGTCGTTTGATAGGCATACGAACGGCACAGGTTAAAAACCCGGGTCTTTCTGCCTTCTGACCAGGTTGGATCAGTCAAATAGGTGCGGGCAGCAACAACACTGACACCGGGTATATGCAAGGGCCAGTTATTCGGGTTATTAACGACCAGCAGGATTTTCATAATCTTTTACGATGTCTGGATGGTTGAATAACCAGTAAGTTTGCATCGTAGGTCAGGACACCTAACAGAATAGAGCAAATGACCCGATCTATATTGATAGCATAGGTCAGTGAACCGGAGACAGGGTTGGGTTCATAGGGATCGTTAATAAGTATCGTGCGGTCATGTTTATGATAGCCACCAAGAATAACGAAATGGCCTGCAGGGTAACCCTGTATATCATCTGTGCGATTGGTTTCAACACACTCCCGTTTGGCATGATAAAGATATGTTGAACTCAGTCCGGTAAGGATAGGTAACTGGCGTCGAATAATCCCCCGAAGTAAACGTGTAGTCAGGTCAACAAAACGTAATTTTCCTCCCAGACTGATAAATTCGAGATAACCCTCGGTAGCAAAGGTGAGTTTTTCATCGTTCTTTGCCTCGGCCTGTTTTAGTAAACGTTCTGATATATCAATGTCGGTGCAGGTAAACCAGCCTGGATCAAAAACCTGCAGGTTATAAGTATAAATGGTTGCCTGGTATCCCCGACGTAAAGCATCACATGCCAGGAATACAGCGAGTGTTCCACCGGCATCGAATGTTTTTGTGCTAGCAATGACTTCATCCAGCAGGATGTTATCACCGTAATAACTATAAACGGCCTGTAAACAGGTAGGACCACAGGTAGTGTCGTCCGGCTGACGCAGGATGTTAATGGGTAGCTCAACGTCCACTGGTTTACAGGTCGGAATATAAAAAAAAGAAAGGGGAAAATCCCCGGGGGATCGTTAACACGGTGTGTAAAATCAGTGGGTAAATGTTCAGTATTAATTTAAACCAGTAAAAATTCTGTAGCTAATATTAGTACTAATTTTAAAAAGCGCTATTTATTTTTTACAGTTTTTTAAACAAATCTGCCGGTTGATTGAGGATGCGAATTTCACGTTGCGGGAATGGAATCTCGATATCGTTTTCTTTAAAAGCATCCCAGATCATTAACAAAATATCTGCCCCAACACGGTTTTCGCCGTCGTCGATACCTTCCATCCAGAACTCAATCAGGATGTCTACACCAAAATCACCAAAGCCGGCAATTTCAGCATCGGGACGTTCTTCTATTGGAATATCTGGCCCACTTAAAACCTTGGGGTGACTCGCTACGACTTGCCGTAACAACTCGAATAATTTATGCAGATCGGTACTGTAGGCAACTTGTAAATTTATTGCATAACGTTGTTTTTTATTTTTATGTGTCCAGTTTACAAAGTTGGAGGTAATGAATTGTTCGTTCGGCACCATGATGTCTTTGCCATCAAAGGTTTCCAGCGTTGTTGAACGCATTTTCAGCTCGCGGATTGTTCCGGCCCTGCCGTCTTCCAGTTCTATATAATCTCCAACCGTAATTGAGCGGTCGAGTAATATAATAATGCCGGAAATAAAATTGGAAGCGATCGCTTGTAAACCAAAGCCGAGCCCAACACCCAAGGCACCACCAAATACTGCTAAAGCGGTCAGGTTTATTCCCATTACTTGCAATAATAAAATAAAAATTACAACAGTAAGTGTGACCTGGAATAGTTTGGCAAAAACCTCTCGTGTGCCCAGGTCGAGATCTTCCTGACCACGTATTATTTGTTGTCCAAGCTGATTGGATATACGGCCTAACCAGAAAAGAATAAAACCAAAGACAATGACACGCGCTAACCCATAAGCTGAAAGTCTTATATTGCCTATTTGTAAGTCAAGCGTATCAAGGTAAGCGGTAACTTCATCGAGCCAGCCAAAAACCTGTAATAATGCAATAGGAATCGCGATCCATTTAACCAGTTTGCAGACAAGCTTATTAGAAATAAAACGATTAATGATTGAATAAAGCATAAACACGACAGCCAGACTTTGCGCTATGCGTACAAGCCAACTGTGTTGTACCAGCCAGGTACTTATTTCAACAGCTACCCCTAATGCAGTAATGTTTAATAATGGGAAAAGCAGGTCGCTAAGTTGATATATTTTTTTACGAAAACCCAGAAGATAACCTGATTTCGGTTCATCTCTAAGAATGGGAAAATAGGTTTTGAATAAATAAGTAAGGGTAAACGAAATAACAACAGCAAAGAATATCAAGCCACACTGAGAATAAAAATCAGGACTGGTTGACAACTCAATAGCACTTTTGATGATCTCATCAAAATATTTTTGCAGCGACTCAATATCCACTGTTAAACCTCTGCATTTTCTTGAATAAGTAGATTATGTCATAACTTAATAGCCCTAGGTATATGTTAGCCAGCAATT
>JBNLAL010000204.1:0-3759 GCA_050302115.1 Gammaproteobacteria bacterium
GTTTTTGATAGCCCCAGAGATGTAAAAGGAACGGCTTTCCTGAGTTATACACACTCATTAACACCGGATGACCAATGGTTGTATTTACCTGCATTAAAACGTGTTAAACGAATATCATCTGCTAATAAGTCAGGGCCATTTGTTGGTAGTGAATTTGCTTATGAAGACCTGGCTTCCCAGGAAGTTGAAAAATATAAATACAAATGGTTACGTGATGAAACAGTTGATGGGCGAGATAACTTCATTATAGAACGTTATCCGCAATATGAACATTCAGGTTATACCCGTCAAATTGTTTGGGTAGATAAAGAAAGGTATCAACCTAATAAAGTCGAATACTATGATCGAAAAAATGCATTATTAAAAACATTGCGCTTTCTTGACTATAAGCAATACCTCGATCAGTATTGGCGAGCAAACACTATGGAAATGGCCAATCATCAGACGGGGAAAAGCACCACACTGATCTGGGATAACTACCGTTTCAAATCAGGTTTGACTGATCGTGATTTTGATAAAAATACTTTAAAACGTGCCAGATAAATTCTTCATGTTTAACAGGCCGTTAATTTTATGTGGCCTTTATTTTGTTTTGACTTCAACCGTTCTCGCAGCAGAATGGAGTGGTTATGCAGGACTTGAAGTCAGAGGATTTACCCAAACGGCACAGGAAACTCGTCAGGACTATACAACAAATTTTTCCTTTGCTTTTGAGCCCGAGTTTTATCACGAATGGGATAACGGTAATCAAAGCTTTGCCTTTGTTCCTTTTATGCGCATTGATGAAAATGATAATAAACGTACCCACCTTGATATACGTGAGTTAACCTATCTCAAAGCAGCAGAAAAGTGGGAACTTCGCCTTGGCATTCGTAAAGTCTTCTGGGGAGTTACTGAATTCCAGCATCTGGTTGATATCATCAATCAAACTGATCTGGTAGAGAATCTGGATACCGAAGATAAACTCGGACAACCCATGATCAATCTGGCTTTAATCAATGATTGGGGCACCATTGATTTTTTTGTTATGCCCTATTTCCGTGAACGTTATTTTCCTGGAACATCCAGCAGGCTTAGAACCATTCCTCATATCGATCAGGGTCGTTCACAATTTGAGTCCTCAGCGAAAGAAAAACATATCGATTTAGCTGCGCGGTATTCCCATTACATCGGTGATTGGGACATAGGAATATCTCATTTTTATGGAACTAGTCGCGATCCAAGGTTAATTTTAAGTTCAAATAATAATGGAAATACTTTTTTTATCCCCTTCTATGACATCATCAATCAAACCTCTATTGATATTCAGGCAACAAAGGGAAATATGTTATGGAAACTGGAAGCTCTACATCGCAGCGGCCAGGTAGAAACCTATAACGCGATGGTTGGTGGTTTCGAGTATACATTTGTTGGTGTAATGGAATCCAACATTGATTTGGGCTTGCTTACAGAATATCATTATGATGATCGCGGTGAATCTGCATCATCAATTTTTGAAGACGACATAGCAATGGGAACTCGCCTGTCTTTAAATGATATTCAGTCAACAGAAGCACTAGTCGGATTGGTGTGGGATCGAAATACCGGTGGTAAATTTATTAACATCGAAGCCAGTCGCCGTATAGGTGAAAGCTGGTTACTTGAAATGCAAGGAAGATATTTTACAAACCAGAAAAGAAGCGACCCTTCTTATGCATTTACCAAAGATGACTATATTGAGTTATTCCTGACTTATAATTTCTAATATAAATGGTCGGGGCGAGAGGATTTGAACCTCCGACCCCCTGCACCCCATGCAGGTGCGCTACCAGGCTGCGCTACGCCCCGAAATTAAATATAAGTGATGTTTAATTTCCAATACGACCAAATAAAAATGATGAGATATGGAAACGCTGAAAATTATATCAGGATACTGAATTGAAGTATGAAATGAAATTAACGTCTTAGAAGATCGAGTACTTCTTCTAACTCATTCCTCAACTGACGAATAATTTGCTGACTCTGATTAGAATCGTCCTTGGCTTCATCACCCGATAAACGCTGTCTGGCGCCACCGATGGTAAAACCTTGTTCGTAAAGAAGACTTCTAATCTGTCTAATCAGGATGACATCATGACGCTGATAGTAACGTCTGTTTCCACGACGCTTTAACGGTTTAAGTTGTGGAAATTCCTGTTCCCAATAACGAAGGACGTGTGGCTTTACAGCACAGAGGTCACTTACTTCACCAATAGTGAAATAACGTTTACCGGGTATTGCGGGTAATTCACTGTTGTTGGACGCTTCCAGCATATGCTTCTACTCGTGCCTTAAGTTTCTGGCCAGGACGAAAAGTCACCACGCGCCGTGCGCTAATTGGAATTTCTTCACCCGTTTTTGGGTTTCGTCCCGGACGTTGATTTTTATCTCTCAAATCAAAGTTTCCAAAACCGGAAAGTTTGACCTGATTTCCTGATTCAAGTGCGGAACGAATCTCTTCAAAAAACATTTCAACGATTTCCTTGGCCTCTCTTTTATTCAAACCAAGCTCTTCGTATAATTTTTCCGCCATTTCAGCCTTAGTCAGTGCTGCCATTTTTATTCTCTCAGTTTTGCACCGAATTTATTATGCAGACCATCGATTATTTTCCCCATGATGGATTCAACCTCTTCATCCTTAAGAGTGCTCGAAGTTGCCTGAAAGGTCAAGCCCAAAGCAAGACTTTTTTTCCCTTTTTCAATACCTTCCCCTTGATATAGGTCAAACAACTGTAGGTTGGTAAGCAATTTTGTTGCCTCTTTTTTTATCACGCTCATGATATCTGCCACATAGACTTCTTCATCAACGATAATTGCAATATCACGTTTTATCGACGGAAATCGCGATATCGGTTCATATTTTATTCTATCAACTGGTTTAATGTTTTTTACATATAATTCAAATAGATATATCTCTTCTGAAACATCCAGTTCTGACCTGATTTCAGGATGTAATTGCCCCAAGATTCCGATTGTCTCGTTATCTATTTTAATATCAACAGCCTGTCCTGGATGTAACATTTCTGCCCCTGATGGTTGATAATTAACCTTATCAGTATGAGCTATTGAGCTCATTATGGCTTCAACATCAGACTTAACATCATATAAATTACATGATATATTATCTTTATTCCATTGTTTTTTATAAATATTTCCGCAAATTAAACCGCCAATATGATAATCTTGTTCAAGATTTTCATTGCCGTTGAATACAAGACCGGTTTCAAATAAGCGGACGCGCTCTTGCTGACGTTTAAGGTTATAGAGCAAGGAATTTAACAAGCCCGGCACCAGGCTGGTTCTCATTTCAGATAACTCCGGTGCTATAGCATTTGCCAGTAACATCGTTTTATTTTTGTTTTTCAATAACTTATTAAGTTTCGGATCGACAAAACTATATGTGATTACTTCTTGATAATCACGATTAACCAGAATTTCCCGTACTTGTTTAGTTAAGTCCAGCGTGAAATTAGGCTGTTGCATCTTGAGTTTTGCAGTAGGTGCAGCAGCCGGAATTGAATCATAAGAGTATATCCGTGCTAATTCTTCAATCAGATCAACTTCGATTTTTATATCAAAACGATGTGAAGGAGGAACAATAAGCCATTGATTTTTATTGTATTTACACTGCATTTCAAGTGTTTTAAATGTTTGACTAACAAACTCGCTATCTAACTCTATTCCGAGTACGCGTTTTATCTGTGCTTCTCTTAATACAACCTCTTTTTTAGCTGGTAAAGC
>JBNLAL010000205.1:0-3756 GCA_050302115.1 Gammaproteobacteria bacterium
TGAATTTTAAAGGTTTGGTAAGTATTTAGGTTATAAGCTCTTGTATTGACTGTTAAGCCCAGTTAAACGTTGTCATAATGCTATAAGCTATCATCGGGGGAATAAAGCAAGCGAGTGCCAATAAAATAGAACGTCGGCCAATAAACAGTGAAATCACAAAAAGAACAAGAGATAGCCCGATTGTTATGAAAACCATATAGGCAAAAAGATAAGGCTCGATAAAATAGCTGGCAAACAGTGTAATCGTTGAAACAGAGAACCAGCCGTAATAGAGAATAGATTTTGAAAACAGATTTGAAATTGTCATATGCTGATTATCATGACTATGTTTAAAATACTTGCCCGGTTAATAATACTTTTCATACTGGCAACTTCAATCAGTTCATGCAGAATCGAAAATACTATTGAAGCCAGTGGTGGTCTATATACCGATCAGAATCAAAGTTTATCAAAGTAAATCCGCATTTCTTTTACGACCTTTTTGGATAATATCAATGTAGTAAATAAAGTCGGGAATATCATTAAGGCAAAAGTCGAATCAATGATGTTAATAATAGTACCTTGTGTCCATATAGCACATAAAGGAATAATCGCCAGATAAACGTAAACAAACCGACTACCATATTTTTTCCCGAATAAGTAACGGGCGCATTTCATACTGTAATAGGAATAGGTCAACATGGTGGTTAGTGCGAACAAGCTAAATACCATATAGACAATAGCATCGCCAAAACCAGGCAAACCGTTATTAAAGGCCAACGCTGTCGTGATTATGCCACTTTCACCAGGCATGATCCCGGAAATGAGAATGACCAACGCAGTACAAGTGCAAACAATATGGGTATCAAAGAAGGGACCAAGCATGGCAACCAGTCCTTCACGAACCGGTTCTTTGGTTTGTGCGGCTCCATGAGCCAATGCTTCTGTGCCAACTCCGGCTTCATTGGAAAAGATGGCACGTTTGATACCCGTAACAAGGACTTCTTTAAAGACTAATCCGGTTACACCACCATAGACAGCTTCCTTACCAAAGGCGGAATAGAATATATCGAGCAGAATAGCAGGTACAGTTTTTATATTAATACAGATAATAATAATACTGCTGATGACATACATAAAAAACATAAATGGAACAACACGTGAAGTTGTTTTTCCGACACGTTGTATATCACCAATGATAATAACGCCGATCAAAAACATGGCCAGGATACCTGTTATTGGCCGTTCAATTGAAAACTCTACATAAAATAAACTTGCCAATTGGTTGACCTGAAACATAGGTATACACCCAATCAAGCCGGCTATAGCAAATAAAATAGCCAATGGTTTAAAACGTTTACCTAAACCACATTCTATAAAATACATTGGCCCACCTTGATAGATTCCATCTTCATCTTTTTTACGATAGAGACAGGAAAGAGTGCAGGTGAAAAATTTAATAATCATGCCGAATAGACCAGCTACCCACATCCAGAATATTGCACCGGCTCCGCCCATACCTATTGCAACAGCAACACCTGCAATATTACCCATACCAATTGTGCCTGACAGGGCAACGGTCAAGGCCTGAAAATGTGAAACTTCACCTGGTGCGTCACCACGATCATATTTACCTGCAAGAATCGCAAAGGCATGTTTGAACCCGGTTAGTGGTTTGAGTCTGGAAATAACAGCAAAATAGATACCGGATGCCAGAATGAAAATAACGAGAGGTACGCCCCATAAATAATTAACTGTCGTAGCCCAGAATTGTTCGAATTGGTTCATACTGATATTTTTATTGTTTTCGGTAATTCATTGAACATTAGCCATGATCACGAGTCAAATTTGCATTCCAACTCTTTAGATAAAGAATATTGCCATGAAACAAATATTCCCTGCATTCCTGCTAATTTTATTTTGTTCCTCGATTAATGCTGAAGTCGTTATTAAAGGTCCGGAATCACGTGTTAGTCTTTTGGAACTTTATACTTCAGAAGGGTGTAGTAGTTGCCCACCAGCGGATAATTGGTTGAGCAAACTGGTATCAGATCAGAATTTATGGAAAAAGTTTGTGCCTGTTGCATTTCATGTGGATTACTGGAACTACATAGGTTGGGAAGATCGTTTTTCATCTCCTGAGTATTCATCCCGTCAACGACGTTATGCCCAGGCAAAAAACCTTTCAACTGTATATACCCCTGGATTTTTATTGAATGGGGAAGAATGGCGCTCATTTTTTGGGTTTAGAAAATTATCTGTTGATAACGATCAGGTAATCGGTAGTTTGACTTTAAAAATAAATGACATGGAAGTAGCAGCAGAATTTTTGCCTGTGAATAACATTAATCAAAATTTAATTTTGAATATTGCTGTTTTAGGTTTTGATATCAAATCGGACGTTACTTCTGGAGAAAACCGTAATCGTCAACTTACCCATAACTTCACCGTACTGGGATATAAAACAATTCCTATTTATAAAAATGATAACCATTATTCCGTAATTACTGATATGCCTGACATAGTAGAAACGTCACCAAAAATGGCAGTTTCGGCCTGGATTAATAGAAAAAATGACTTAACCCCGATACAAGCGACAGGCGGCTGGCTAGATCAATAATCTTATTTCCCTGAGGACGGGATCAAACCTGTTACAATTGTTATAAAATTGCATTATTTGAGGTGCTTTTTTTATGTCTGTCTACCTATATTAAAGACAAAATATGTAAAGGAGATTTTAGGGTTAAATTAATTTTTACTATATAATCAATAAGTTATATTTTAACTAGTGATAGATAGATTATAACTAAAAAATAACTGTAATTAAGGAAGAAAAAACTTCTTAACTTACGTAAAAAGATTAAAAAGGTTTTATCATAAAATCGATAAATAGAGACAAATTAATATATGTGTCTCTTATTTCGAATAGCAGGATAGTTAATGGAATCTACCCTTAAGGCGAATCTAAACGATCTAATTTCATTTCGAAACAGCCAGAAACAGGTTGTACGTGGTACATTATTGAAACTGACACGTACCTCATTAGTTATGGAAGTATATAATCCTTACTCCATTGTACAGCTTAGTGAAGTACTAAATGATGTAACGATCAGTCGTGGAGACAGGACTATATACGAAGGTCGTGCTGTTGTTAGTAATCTGGTTAATACTGGTTTGATGCTGATTGTTTCCACTACCCTGGTTGACCCATGGACAGAACTGGTTGACTTAAAGCCCGGTCCGATCCTGCAAAATGAAGTTAAGCACTTTATTTCTGAATGGAATATTAATCATCAACGGCTTGATCCTGATTACAAACTAATCATCACTAAAATTCGTAATTTTTTACAAGAATTCAATCTATGGCTGGAACAAATCGAACTTAGTGCTGGTGTTACTGAAGAAAATACACCGGAAGAATTTATAGAAAACTTTACACAGGATGTGGAAAATGCATCATTACCCGATCTCGACAAAATGTTTGATGAATTTAATAACAGGGCTGAATCAATCGCGGACGAAGACGTTGTTACCCATAAATTATTTGCCAGGCATGAATTGCATCCTTTAACGTTATGTTCTCCGTTTATGCATCGCACTTTTTCAAAGCCTCTTGGATATGCTGGTGATTATGAAATGGTTAATATGATTCTGAATAACAAGGGTCAAGGCTCAAATACCTATGCAAAAGTGATAGATTCTATATTAATAAAATGTGGCACAGCCCAGGCACACAGGAACCGTGTTAAATTATTGCAGAATTATCTGGAACAGGAA
>JBNLAL010000206.1:0-3743 GCA_050302115.1 Gammaproteobacteria bacterium
CTTTATCAGAATCATTTTCACCGGGTATTAATAAGGTAGTGATTTCCAGCCAGGTATCGGTCTCGTGTTTAATATAGACCAACGTTTCCAACACATTCGCCAGATGGCTGCCGGTGATTCGGTGATAAAAATCCTCAGTAAATGCCTTTAAGTCGATATTGACGGCATCCATATATTGATAAAATTCCGCTCTAGGTTCCGGACAGACATAACCCGCTGATACTGCTACATTTTTTACATCTTTCTCATGACAGGCACGGGCCACATCAATAGCATATTCATGAAATATGACCGGATCATTATAAGTATATGCAATGCTTTTACAGCCCAGTTGTTTTGCTGCGTTAGCCAAAGTTTCCGGAGAAGCGGAATCTGCCAGTGTATCCATCTCCCTGGACTTACTAATATCCCAGTTCTGGCAGAATTTACAGGCCAAGTTACAACCCGCCGTACCAAATGAGAGAACTGAGGTACCAGGATAAAAATGATTAAGTGGTTTCTTTTCAATGGGATCGACACAAAAACCACTGGAACGCCCGTAAGTCGTTAAAACGATTTCATTATCTTCACAGGCACGAACAAAACATAGCCCACGTTGTCCATTATGTAATTTACAGGCACGCGGGCACAGGTCACACTGGATACGACCATCATCCAGTTTATGCCAATATTTTGTTTTTACTGTTGTTTCCATTTACTTTTATATTAGTCTGATATTTAAAACTTATAAGAAAATTAATGACTATAATTTGATTACGAATAACTCGATGTATATATGATGATAGGACAAAATGTTAATACCAGTCGTATGTCAATACGGCCTCCTGCTGTAGCAGGTACCTTCTATCCAGGTAATGCTGCACAACTTAATCATATGCTTGATGAGTATTTGGGGGCGAAATCAGAAAAAATCAAGCCTCCTAAAGCAATCATTGCCCCTCATGCAGGTTACATTTATTCCGGACCGGTCGCAGCCAGTGTTTACAGTAATATTGAACAATTACGTACACAAGTTAAACGGGTCATACTCCTCGGGCCAGCACACCGGGTTTATGTTGAAGGTATTGCCCTGCCTACAAATACACATTTTGCTACACCACTGGGTAATGTAAAGATTGATAAGGAAAGTCTGAATAAAATTGCAAATTATCCTTTCGTGGATTTTTTTGATGCTGCCCATACACAAGAACACAGTCTTGAGGTTCATATTCCATTTTTACAAAAAGTACTGGATGATTTTGTACTGGTACCCATGGTTGTCGGCAATGTATCACCCGAAAACGTGGCTACCGTTCTGGAACAACTCTGGGGGGGAGATGAGACTCTGATTGTGATCAGCTCTGATTTGAGTCATTACCTTGATTACGACACTGCAAGCGAAGTGGACTATGCGACAACTCGTCTTATTCAGGCATTCGATTACAAACATATTAGTCCCGAACAGGCCTGTGGCTGTATGCCCATGCGTGGTCTTTTGAAACTGGCACAGGAAAAAAACATGCAGATAAAAACACTCGATTTGCGTAATTCGGGTGACACCGCTGGCTCAATGGATCGTGTCGTCGGTTACGGTGCTTACGCCTTATTTGATCATGAACAATCTCAGGAAAAGATCTTAAACGATGAAAATAAAACGATTGTTTTTGATGTTATCCGAAAAAGCATCGAACAAGGCCTAGAGACTGGAAAAGCTTATAAACCGGACATTAGTAATTTCCCTGAAGTGTTACAAAATCAATACGCGGTATTTATTACCTTGAAAATTAACGACCAATTACGTGGATGTATAGGAACAACTGAAGCTACGCGTCCTTTAATTGATGCAGTGGCTTATTATGCATTTGCTGCGGCTTTTTCAGATCCACGTTTTACTGCGCTAACAAAAGAAGAATATCCAGACGTGGATATAAGCTTATCTATACTGACACCAGCAGTTAATTTTCCATTTACTGATGAAAACGATCTCATTAATCAGTTGCGGCCCGGTATTGATGGTTTAATCATTGAAAAAGGCAATAAGCGTGCAACTTTTTTACCTGTAGTGTGGGAATCCATTCAACATCCTCGACAATTTCTTGATGAATTAAAACGTAAAGCTGGTATGAATACTTCAGACATGCCTGATAAAGCCTGGCGCTATACTGCAGAATATTATTACTGACCCTTGCTAACTACACGACAGCTTCCGATTGACCCCGGTGAACAAGTCTGTCCATCAATCCATATAGCATGATCAAATTTTGTATTATTAATATTCGCACCGGCTAATAAGGCTTGAGTCAAATCTGAATAGGAAAGATCAGCATGTGCAAGATTAGCGTAACGCAGATCTGTTTTTTTTAAATTTGCACCAATCAAACGAACATCTTCCAAATCAGCATAACTTAAATCACTTTCTGTTATTTCTGCATAAGCCATATTTGAATGCGCTAATTTGGCTCCCATTAAATTTGATTGATTAAGTGTTGCATCAGTCATGATTGCAGATTCTATTACCTGGTTTTCGGCATCCAGTTTGATAAAACTACAATTGCTCCAGTTTACGCCTTTAGCTGGAGGTAAACTGCAATCTGCTTCTTTTTCTGTTTTTCCAGGTTGTAATATGTAAACAAAACCAACAAAAGTAATAACCATTATCAATACTGAGGTCATTGGAATCTTGGGTCGTCGCATTTTTTTCTCATATGCTGCATTCATTTCATTTCTATGTTGTCGGTGCAACAACATCTCATTCGATTCTTCAGCACGACGATCTTTTGCGCGTCTGCGCTCCCGGGCCATTTTATTTTTTCTTCTTCGTTGCTCTACGACACGTTCGTCCGCTTGCATTTTTGCAAGTTGAAGTTTTTTTTCATCAATAACATCCGCATCCATAACATCAGGATAAAGTTCACGGTGACGCGCAACAACTTGCCAGTTTTCATTGTCCACACTGATCTCGTCTTCAGAACGAACACGTCCAAGAAGAATATTTCGGGTTATTTGTGCAGTTAAAAACGGGCCTTTTACCTGCCCATTTCGCCTCACATACCATGTCCTACGTTCTGTCAAAAAAACGTCTCCTTTCAGCTAGTTGCAAATGATCTGTCAAGTTTCGTGCCAAAATGCCGCTAAATTGATATGGATATTCAGTCAATATTACTGTCTGCTTCATCACCAGCTCAGTTGACCCACGCCAAACTGACCAATTGGATGGTAGGCAGTCTTTTATCGGCTACTGTAAAAGCCAGACCATCACCGGATACATTATTGCTTCAAATAAATAATCAAAATATAGAAGCAAAGACCAAACCGGATATTCCTGTTAGGGTTGGAGAACAATTAAATCTGATAGTAGAAAAAGATGGCAATCCGGCAATATTAAAGTTAATTCCCAATGAATTAAAAAAAACACCTGAAGAAATTCAACAACAAATACTCCGGGATACTTTGCCTCGCCAGGCAAGCATGGAGAAATTGACACAGGTATTGAGTCAAACGATGAAAAATGGCAAAGAGTCATTTTTCGTTAAGGCCCTGCCTTTACCTGTACAAAAAGAGATACAGAAATTAATTGAGCAATTGCCAACAGAATCTTCGTTAAAAAACAGTCAAGGCTTAAAAACTGCCATTAAAGACTCAGGGCTTTTCCTTGAAGCAAAATTACTGGATGAAGTTATACAACGCCCAAAACTGCAACATACTCAGGCTAAAAATCCTGAAAATGCCCCTCCTACTAAAGATACACAACAAATTTTAACAAA
>JBNLAL010000207.1:0-3722 GCA_050302115.1 Gammaproteobacteria bacterium
GAAAAATCTGTGTCGGCGATCAGGTTATCCAACGAGACATCTTTCCACTGTTTTCTTCTTAGTTTGGTAATTGCCACGCGTATTGCAATAGAGGTCGCCCATGTTAAAAATTGACTGCGTCCTTCAAACTGGTTTAAGCGTTCCAGGATCAACAACAAGGCATCCTGCACGACATCTTCAAGAAAAGATGCATCCACCGAATAACCTTTCGACATTGCATAATTTAAGCCACGCAACAGTGCAGCACGCAGATCGGACAACGCGTGTTTTTGTTCCAGTCCCGAATTTGATAACTGTGTTATCCAGGTTTCATTATTTCGAACAATAGTGTCCATTAATAAATCGCTCTGTAATGACTCATTATATTAGCTGATAACCAGGCTGGGTGCAGTCGGGAAATCCATTTCAGTTTCTGCCGTTAGATTGATGTAATTGGTTAGCAGGTTTAACGTCACATTGGCAATGATTTCACAGATCTCGCCATTGCTATAACCGGCCTTGAATAAAGATAGCATTTGTTTGTCCGTCACGTGTCCATTATTTTCCAGTACTTGTTTGGCAAAAATTAATGCGACGGTTTCCTTATCGCAATGTGATATTCCCTGGCGTGCTTCGATGATTTCATGTTCGGTTAAACCCGTTCCTATACTCAATGCTGTATGTGCCGCAACACAGTAACGACAACTATTCGTTTCACTGACGATCAGCGCAATCTGTTCTCTTAAACGTGAAGATAAAACGCCCATCGACAAGCTTCGACTAAGCCCAAGATAGGCTTTTAATACGGCAGGGGAGTTTGCCATTGTGGCGATAAAATTGGGTACCAGCCCCATCTTTTTCCGAACAACACCCAGTATATTCCGGGTGTCGGTATCGATATTTGATTGATCGACAGGACAAATACGTGCCATTGAGATACTCCCGTTATTTCAAAAAACCAAAGTTACGGTTTAGACGCAGTGAGGAGGATCAATCTTACTTTTTATTTTGAAAAAAATTGGGATGTGAGGCAAGAATGGGCTTTTACCCACTTACGGCACGGACGTCCTGCCACACCAGATATCAGGTATTACAGGGTGGCCGTTATGTTTTCCGAGATCGATAGAACAATTGCTAAAACAGATGAGAACATTACTATCGCTGTAATCGTTAAAGTTAATGTAATGTTGGTTTCTTTATTCATCATTATCTATTTGTTAAATGTTAGGGATTTTGAATGAATACATTTAATGCATTACACCAAGTATTAACAATACCTAAACTGGACATAGACTCTTTCTGGAAAAGAAATAATCTATTTAACAAAACAAAGAACCCCTCAAAGGATTTCTTACTAATACAACATAATGAAGTTTGTGCATTTAGCTTAAGGTAAACAACTCGATAAATGCTACCCTAAACAAAACCTATCGTCCTGATTAACTCAATAAGTGATATCAGATATATGATTTAAACTATTTATAAAAGAGAGAGGTCAGGGATAATTAAATAATAAGCAGTTTTATCTTCCTATTAATATTGACTGAAAATATGAGTTACGCACAGATTCATCCCAATTGGGATCGGGAACCAAAATTTATTACCGAAGGATATTCGGTTGAAATTACCGCAAAAGATATAGATGGCTTTCGTCAAACTGCACCTAAATTGCCTGCCGAGACACCGGTAGCGGTTACATTTTTGCCAGGCGAAACCCTGGAAGCACGTTTGGCTGCGGCACGTGAAGTCAGGGCACAGGGTTTTGAGCCCATGCCACATTTTTCTGCACGGAGATTCAAATCTGAAAAAGAGTTTATCACCATGCTGGAACGCATGGTTGAAGAGGCAGGCATTAAACGTTGTTTTGCGATTGCCGGTGATACACCGGAAGCAGAAGGGCCTTATCCAGATACCGCCAGCTTGATTGAAACCGGTCTCTTCGAAGCGAATGGTTTAAAAGCGATTGGTATTGCAGGCCATCCACAAGGTCATTCCAATATGACTGACGAGGAATGCTTTCAGACGCTGGAAAGAAAATCAGCCCTGATTCATGAACGGGGTATGAAACCACTTATTGTGACGCAGTTTGGTTTTGATCCTGATGCGTTTATGCATTGGTTAGTAGTGTTACGGGAGCGGGGTATTGATGCGCCGGTTCGCATCGGTGTACCGGGCCCAACCAGTATTAAGGCACTAATGAAATTTGCCGCCCGTTGTGGTGTTTCGGCATCAGCTTCGGTCCTGAGCAAATATGGTATTTCCATTACCAAATTAATCGGGACAGCGGGTCCGGACAAAATGGTTGATGCGTTTGCCAAAGGCTTTAATGAAGAGCACGGTCGCGTAAGATTGCATTTCTATCCCTTCGGTGGTTTATCAAAAACGGTTGATTGGGTTGCAGACTACACGAGTAAGATCCGGGAAGAAGTATATTAAGTATTTCCAAGACTGGGCAGACGAAGATTTCTTTTTGAATTAAACAGGGTAAATAACAATGCTCGAAGATCAGTTTATTGATGTTGATGGTTGCAAGATCCGGTATTGGGATACAGGTGGATCTGGTCAGCCCGTCGTGTTTATACATGGTATTGCCGGTTGTGTGGAACATTGGCAACATCAATTTGAGTCACCGGATCAGCAACTTCGTTTGATTGCTCTCGATTTGCCCGGTCACGGCCAATCCGGTTTGGGTCATCAACCTTATGACATTGCAAAATTCACCACGTTTATTTGGCGTTTTGTTGATGCAATGAAACTGGACAGTATCAGTCTGGTGGGTTGGTCAATGGGCGGTGCAATAAGTTTGCGTGCAACGGTGGCACAACCTGATCGTGTTAAACATCTGGTATTAAATTCAGCAGCGACTCTGGGTAAAGAATCACCATTAATATTTCGCCTGATGGTGTTACCTGTACTAGGAACGATCCTGACCAAGCCCGGACGCCAGGGCGTTGAACAACAAATTAAGAGCAGTGTAGAAAATGTCGATGTATTTTCTGCTGAATTAAAAGAGAAGATGCTGACCTACTCATCAAGTGCCGGTGCACAACAGGCTTTCGTGGCTACATTAAGGTCAATGACTGGCTTTACTGGTATACATGAAGAAAATGTTGAGTGTAGTAGTAAGGCGTTAAAAGCCTTGCCCATAAAAGTTTTGTTCATACACGGCAAGCAAGACAAGGTCATTCCGTATCAGCATTCCGAACAGGCCAGCAAACTGGTCAAGGACTCACAACTGGAACTGTTTGATAACTGCGGCCATGAACCGCAAATGGAATATCCGCAGCGTTTTAATCAGATGTTGTTAGAGTGGTTAGTATAAATATTTTTTTCCCAGTAACAGGTTTAAGCAAGTGATTTAAAACAGATCATCATTATGAACGTGCTTCATGAGGTATTGCGGAAATGGCTATAGCAGCAATCAATGAACCACAGCCCATAATGATTGAGACCAGTAATAAACTGCCGAGACCACTCTCAAACAAGAAGCCGGCTATCACCGGACCCATTACGGCACCACCTCTACCCAGTCCCAATACAAAACCTGTACCGCCCGCGCGTACTTCAGTGGGAAAACATTGGGCAAAGATGGCATACATGCCAACAATTGCGGCATTGGTGAAGAATCCTGTACAAGCACCAATCAGTGAGAGTTGGAACAGGCTGGATTGACCTGTCCCGAAAATACTGACCATGATCGCTCCAATTACCAGGGCAATGACAACGAGCCAACGAACGTTGAA
>JBNLAL010000208.1:0-3718 GCA_050302115.1 Gammaproteobacteria bacterium
CTAATTGTCTCTTAACTAATTAATTTAGTTTCTGGCCTACAACGACACTGGCATCAACCTCATGCATATCTGGCAGCTCATGGGCAATCCCTTTGTGACAATCGATACAAGTCTGCCCTTCATCAACGGCCTTGATATGTCGCTTATAGGCACGGCGACTTTGTGCTGTGTAATCCATAGATTCAAAATTATGACAATTCCTGCATTCCCTGGAATCCGTCTTCTTCATCCTGTCCCATTCATGTTGAGCCAGTGTTAAACGTTTGTTTTCAAATTTTTCGCGTGTGTTGATACTTCCCAGTGCTTTATGTAACAACTCGTTACTCGCCCTGATCTTGCGTACGATCTTATGTCCCCACTCTTTTGGTACATGACAATCCGGGCATGTTGCGCGAACACCGGTCCGGTTGGAATAATGAATGGTATTTTGGTATTCCATATACACATTGTCTTCCATCTCATGGCAAGAGATACAAAACTGTTCCCTGTTGGTCAATTCCATGGCCCAGTTAAAACCACCCCAGGACAAAACACCGAAGATGATACCGCCCACAACAAGTGTGATAACGGAAAAACCGGCCAACCATCCTTTCAAATCGTTATATTTTTCTTTTAAGTTCATGACGAAGACATCCCATGAAAAATTAATATTAAAATGTCACTCATTGTGAACCGTTGGTAGTGGTTCAAAGGTATTTTCCACCAACGGTTTGGCATTCACCTGTGGTACATGACATTGCGTACAAAAATAACGGCGTGCTGCCACATTGGCCATTACATTATTTTCACGATCCTCAAAATGCGACTGGCTAATCTTCGTTGCACCTGCCTCTTTATATTTTGTCCAGCTATGACAGGACATACACTTATTAAATTTAAGATTAATGGTATAACCCTGTATTTTATGCGGGATCAGAGGCGGTTGTTTAACATGGTCACGTGGAATTGGATCACGATCCAATTGCCAGTTTTTCATTTCCGGTTCAGTTGAAGTTTCATCGAGTGCGTGATCTCCTCGTAGAGAATGAACTTCATCCTGAGCCAGTGCAAAGGGAAGGAATCCTGTTGATGTTAATATAAGGATCGATCCCACCAGCAGTATTTTTTTCATGGCATTAACTCCTTCTGTTGGTGTAGATGCATACCGTCTTGTTTGTTAAAACGGGTAGTAAATGAGAAGACATCCTGGTTGCATACATCAATGCAACGGGCGCAATTGGTACAACGACCTGATAAAATTAATGGGCTTTTATCAACCGTCAGTTTTTTCAGTGCCGGTTTTATCACTTGTGGTTCCGGACATACATTGAAGCAGTCCATGCAGTCATTACATTGTTCCCTGTTGTCTGCAGTCAGGCGCAAAACACTTTTACTGGCGAGCAAGCCGTAAAAAATGCCAACAGGACAAAGATGAGTACACCAGCCACGACGACTGACAAACAAATCAAAGAGAAATACTGCGAGGACTATTAACCACGCATAGCCCATTCCATAAAGCATACCTCGAAAGAACATGGATACCGGATTGATCAATTCCCAGATAATACTATGCGTAATGAATGCCATTATTAATGTCATTGCAAAAATCCAGTATCCCGTTTGTATACTAAAGCGCATACCTTGTCCCCTGATGGCGAGTTTCTTTCTTAACCAGCTCGCTATATCCGTTACGATATTGATCGGGCATACCCAGGAACAATAAACACGTCCACCCACCAGTAAATAAAAGAGCAATACAATGATCGCACCTGTAATAGCGGTTGTTTGCATAAGATGTCCGGCAAACAAGGATTGTAGTAATACATAAGGATCAGTGAGTGGCAGAAAATCCAGGGTCAGGCTTGATGCAAGATTACCTTTAACGATCCAGATACCGAAAAGTGGACCCAATAAAAACAAGCTCAATATAAAAAGTTGAGTGGACCTTCTCAGTAACAACCATTGGTTTGCCTTTAACCAACCAAGGCGGGCTGTCCTGTTTGCACCCGGTGTTGTTATCGGACTCATTGCAGATCCGCCTTGTGTTGTTTAAGTGTTTCGAGCGCATCCCCACCAAAGGGAACCGTGTCCGTACTTTCTTCTATGAGCCCTTTTCCACCATATTCATACTCAACACCTTGTGGCAGGTTGTATTGACGTTCCACATCAGGACTAACCAGACTTTTACCGGCCTTTTGTTTTTCTTCCCAACCCAATCGATAGTGTTCGGCGGATTTTCCCTTGGCCAGTTTTCTCGGAAACACCTTGATAGCCGCTTCAGGTAATACACAGGCATGTTCACATTTTCCGCAACCGGTACAGGCATCCGAATGAACGGTGGGAATGAAAAAAGCATGACTACCGCTTCGTTGGTTATGTTGTAACTCCAGAGTTATTGCCTCTTCGATTAACGGACAAACCCGATAACACACATCACAACGCAGTCCCTGAAAATTAAGACAGGTTTCTTCATCAATCAATGCAGCTAGTCCCATGCGGGCATCATCGATATCTTCCAGTTCCGGATTTAAAGCACCAGTTGGACAGGCCTTAACACAGGGAATGTCTTCACACATCTCGCAGGGAACATCTCGCGCAGTAAAGTAGGGAGTACCGGTTGTAACCATTTCTCCCAACCTTGCCAGCTTTAATGTGTCATAGGGACAATCACGAACACAGAGACCACAACGAATGCACGCCGCCGTAAAATCTTCTTCTACCAAGGCACCGGGGGGACGTATCGCTGTGGGTGGAAGTGAACGTGCCTGTTGTGAATAAAATCCCAGACCCAATCCAAACAAACTGACACCACAGGCCGTCTTTGCTGTATCAAACAAAAACTGTCTTCGGTTTAATTTCCTCGTTGTTTGACTTGTATCAGTCATTCGTTGGCGACCGGGGTTATACTTCCCTGACAACCTTACATGCACACTTTTTGAAATCGGTTTCCTTTGATATCGGACATGTCGCATCCAGTGTCAGCTTATTAACCAGGCGACCTGCATCAAACCAGGGAACAAAAACCAGACCTTCCGGTGGTCGATTGCGTCCTCGTGTCTCGACATTCACCAGTATTTCACCACGACGTGTTTGGATCTTTGCCGTCATACCGCGTTTAAGTCCACGTGCCCTGGCATCCTTTGGATGCATGAACAACACGGCATCCGGAAAAGCCTTGTAAAGTTCCGGCACGCGTCGTGTCATGGAACCGGAATGCCAATGCTCCAGAACACGACCGGTACATAACCACAAATCGAATTCATTATCGGGAGATTCCGCTGGTGGTTCATACGGCAAGGCAAAGATCCACGCCTTACCATCCGGTTTACCATAGAACTTGATATCTTCGCCGGTTTTGACAAACGGATCGTAACCTTCGCGGTAGCGCCACAAGGTTTCCTTGCCATTTACCACCGGCCAACGCATACCACGCACTTTGTGATACTGTTCGAACTCACCCAGATCATGACCTTTCTTCGGTCCTTCGGTACCAAAACGTCGATACTCTTCAAACAAGCCCTTCTGAATATAGTAACCAAAATCATCCATTTCACTGTTAGCGTAGACATTATTATCTGAATCCGTGACTTGCTGTTTAGGAAATTGATTGACTTGACCATTCTCGTAGAGAATTTCATATAAGGTCTTGCCCCGGTATTCAGGCATCTTGGCTAACAGTTCATCCGGCCAGACTTCTTCAGCCTTGAAACGTTTTGAAAATTCGACCAACTGCCAAAGA
>JBNLAL010000209.1:0-3690 GCA_050302115.1 Gammaproteobacteria bacterium
ATCAAATCCAAAACCAGGGTTTGATGTTCAAATAAAAGCGGGCAATGGAATACGCTTTTTTCAGGAAGGTGATGATGTAATTTATGAAGCGTGTCTAACTGGTGTTTTGAGTTTTAGAGAACATGAGCTTTCAGTCGATAATGGATTAAGAATTTCTGATGACAGGCTGGAAGCCTATATGAACATTTATTCAGGGGTGCCAGTAAATAGTGAACAAGAAGTAAGTATCGAAGATATATCAAAAAGTTTAACATCGCTAAATATTGTTTATGGCATAGATGAATCCGCAATTAATTCTGCCCTGGAACAAGCTCGTTCTACAGGTGGCATAGTGAATCAGGTTTTGGTAGCAAAAGGAGATATGCCCATCGCCGGAAAAGATGATTCGATTAATTGGAATATAAAAATTGATTCTGAAGATATCAGTCAACGTGCGGTCATACCCAATCAACTAATAGCAACACATTCTACAAATGCAATTGCCAGTTCAGGCATGAACATCTACGGAGAAGAAATTCCTGGCCAAGAAGGAGAGAACCTTGAACTTTTCTGTGGAGAAGGCGTGATTGAAATTGAAAATGGTGAATGTTTTGAAATACGGGCAAAAATAATGGGATGTGTTAATTTCAAGGAAAATACTGTTTCAGTAGATAGTGGTGTATTGATCTCGGAAGATTATATGAAAGTAACAATGGATCTGTTACGGCCTGCAATAGATTCCAAGGAAGGCGACATCACATTATCTCATGTGGTTACTACTTTAAATGAACACAATGTTGTTTACGGCATAAAAAATGACGCCATTAACATGGTCTTGAATAATCTTAACAAGGAAAAAAAATCTAAATATGGACTATTGGTTGCTGAAGGGATACCTGTTAAACATGGAACAAATATAAGTGTTGAATATGAAAACCATTTTTCTGAAAGTGGATTGTTGTTACCTGATGGTAAAGTTGATTATCAAGAAAAATCTTATCCCTGGAATGTGAAGCCTGGCGATATTATAGGTAAAGTTATTCCTGCAATAAGAGCGGTAGACGGAAAAAATGTAAAAGGTGAAATCATTCATGCGGAAGTTGTAAAAGAAACTCTGCCGACTCTGGATGGAGTAATATTGGAAGAAAATGGCACATTAAAGGTAGAACGTGATGGTGTGCTGCTAATAGAAGATGTCAAATTTACTGTATCGGATACTCTGGACGTAGCTGGTGATGTTTGTCAAAAAACCGGGAACATACATTCTGATAAAACGGTAAATGTAAAAGGTTTTGTAGAGCCCGGACTGATTTTGGAAACAAAGGGTGATGCAATAATTCAAAATAATGTTGAAGATGCAACGGTTGAAGCAGAAGGTAACGTTGTTATTAAATCAGGTATACGTGGCACACATAGCAAAGTTCTTGCGGGTGGCAATATTTCTGCATCTTTTGCCGAGAATGCAGAACTTAATGCAAAAGGTGATGTGTTTATAAAAAACAGTGTTATTAATTGTCATACTATTAGCCGAGGGAAAGTGTTTGTAGGCGATAAGAATGCCAGAAAAAGCGCCCTTGTCGGAGATGTAACACAAGCCTTTGGTGGTATTGAAGTTGCTATATTGGGATCTGACAGTTTCAGCAAAACAATTATTGAAGCAGGAGCTGGTCCCGAATCATTGAAACAACTTAATCAACTTAATGAGAGTCTGGGTGAAATAAAAAAAGGCATCAGTGATTTGAATAAACTGCATTTACATTATTGTAAAAACCCCAAGTCTCAAAAAGAACAAAATGCAATATTACTTAAATTAAATGGAACACTGGATACAAAAAACAGGGAATACGAAGAGTTGTTGCATGAGAATGAAGAACTGAAGCGGTTAATTGATGAATCTATTGATGCAAAAATCATAGTTCATCGCAAAGTTTTTCCTGGAGTATTTATACATATATTGAATAAAACATATGAAGTGACAGAAGAACGAAATTCAGGGGTGTTTTGTTTAAAGGGGGATAATATAGTTTTCGAACCCATCTAATCTGACGGGATTATAAAAAAACCGGAAAAGGACAAAACACACCAGAATTTGTTAAACATGTAAGTTTTGAATTGTGTATTATATATCCTTGTTTCTTGTACTACCGAAATTATATTGACCCAATGTTGAATTCGTTCGAAACCATAATCGGTTTGCGCTATGTCAGAGCGCGTCGACGCAATCATTTTATTTCCTTTATTTCGCTAACATCAATGTTGGGTGTTGGTTTGGGGGTTATGGCTCTTATCACAGTATTGTCTGTCATGAACGGTTTTGAAAAAGAACTTAAGGATCGCATATTGGGTATGGCGTCACATGCAACTGTGATTGAAGATGGCCATACTCTGGATGATTGGCGCCCTATTGCTGAGGATGTGTCCAGACATCCTGAAATCATTGGTGTAGCACCATATTTCCATGCGGAAGGTATGTTGGTGCGAGATAAAATAGTCAACGGAACAATTCTTCGCGGTGTATTACCTGAAGAAGAACCCAAGGTGGCTGTAGTCACTGAAAAAATGATTTTGGGTGATTTTAATGATTTGCGGCCTGGCGAATTTAATATCGTACTGGGCAAGGAACTGGCTCGTTCATTAGGAGTAGCACTAGGTGATAAAGTTACTCTTGTTGCTCCCCAGGCCAATGTGACACCGGCAGGAATTTTACCAAGACTAAAACGTTTTACCGTGGTTGGTATCTTTGAAGTGGGCATGCATGAATTTGATAGTGCGCTTGCGATGATCCATATGGATGATGCTTTACGTTTGTTCCGTAAATCAGGCCCTACAGGTTTGCGGCTTAAAACTAATGATATTCTTAAAGCACCTGTAATTAGCAGAGAAATTGTAAGTCAATTACCGGGTAGATACTGGGTAGTTGACTGGACACAACGCCATGCAAACTTTTTCCGTGCTTTAAAGACGGAAAAAACAGTGATGTTTGTCATCCTCATGTTAATTGTAGCTGTAGCTGCATTTAACATTATTTCAACACTGGTTATGATGGTGTCCGATAAACAATCCGATATAGCAGTATTAAGAACACTAGGTGCCAGTCCAGGAAGCATCCTTAAAATTTTTATGATCCAGGGAACCATAATTGGTGTTGTTGGCATTACGCTGGGGGTAATTGGAGGTGTCTGGTTGGCATCAAATGTAGAAACGCTTGTGCCTGCAATTGAAAACTTATTTGGTGTGAAATTCCTGTCACCAGATGTTTACTATATCAGTGATTTACCATCTGATATGCACTGGAATGATGTCATAACAATCAGCATTATTTCTTTTGTTTTAAGTATATTGGCGACGATCTATCCTGCATTACGAGCTGCTAAAACACAACCTGCAGAGGCATTACGTTATGAGTAATGTTCTTCTGGAGACAAAAGAATTAACAAAATGCTTTAACGAAGGCGAGCTTCGTGTTGATGTGTTAAAAGGTGTTAATTTCAGCATTGAAGCAAACCAAAGTGTTGCTATTATCGGAGCATCAGGTTCCGGTAAAAGCACATTACTTCATCTATTAGGTGGACTCGACCTGCCTGATCATGGGCAGATATTTATTAATAACACCGATATTAGTGTTTTAAACGAAGAGAAACGTGGCGTCTTACGTAACAGGCATCTTGGTTTTGTTTATCAGTTTCATCATCTATTACCAGAGTTTACTGC
>JBNLAL010000210.1:0-3654 GCA_050302115.1 Gammaproteobacteria bacterium
ATATTTTACGATAGCAAAACGCTGACTATCCGGCGAAAACGCCAGACCATTTGCGGGAATTATGTCGAATCTTGCATAGACCTGCCAGGTGCTTGTATCCCATAATGTCACTGTCTCCAGAACATTTGCGGCAAGATAACGGGAGTGTTGTCCTATACTAGCCGAATATTTAATTGCGCCAACCAGCGCATAAATTGAAAAAACTATTGGTAATAAAGCGATGTAACTTAATTCGGGGATTATGTCTAATGAAGCATAAAGCAGGATTAATAAAAATGCAGAAGCCATGAAAATGAAATAAACGACATTGCTGATAGTGGTTCCGTAAACAATAGGAAAAGTTTTGCGGCCAACACTGGTATCAGCTTGTATATCAGGATACTGATTTAATAAAAGAATGTTATTAATCAAAAAGAAAGGGATAAGCGAAATTAACCAGGGTGTAACAGTATATTGGTTTGTTAAAACAAGGTTGGTCCCGGTCAGCATCAGGATTCCAAAGCCGGTGCCAGGTGCAATCAGGCAAAGGAAGGGGTTATGATTAAGCCATATTGTATAGGTAAGTATGATTATGATGCCCATAATACCAATAGGTAAAATTTTATAACCGATATTAACAACAAAGTAGAGTCCAACTGTTATTACAAGAAATAAAGATATATGTCCTAATATAAAAACAGGTTTGGTCATTTCCGGGTTTTTGGGCAAGCTACCACTACCACCACTAAAAGGTGTTTTAGTTGTTTTTAGATCCAGTCCGCTTTTGAAATCATAATACTCATTTAATGTATTGACACTGACATGTGCTAAAAGGGCGCCAAGTAAAACCAAAATTACATGTGTAGTGTTAAATCCTTGTCTTGTAAGCATTGATGTGGCTACACCAAGAAAAACACAGGCAATAGTTAAAAAAAGAAAAGGCGGGCGAGTTGTTTGTAATAAGGTGCCTATTTGCATGACATCTTATTATTAAATAAATAAGTTGATTACAGCAAGCATCTGTATAGTTAAGAATACTTGCTGCGGGATAAATGGTTAGTTCAGGATTCTTTGCTTATTGTAGAAATACTAAGAGGCAAATAAATGGGACACCACTTTAGCGTGGCAGTGACCAAAGGAATAATACCTATGGCACCCCACCAGGACTTGAAATAAACACCGACACCTATTATCGCTATTCCGGCAATCATTCTGATTATACGGTCAGTTTTGCCTACATTACATTTCATTTGCGATTCTCCTTTTTGAAAGCAATTAAATTTTAGTATGACCATTAATAGAATTTTTGATCGATATCAACAAAGTCACTGTATTTTATAAACGAGAAGCTTGTTGTCTTTCATCATCGGAATGAGGATCAGTCCCTTTTTTTCAATGTATTCAATATCGGCACTACCCTGGGCAAGTTCCAGCAATTTTTTGGTATTCCCATTGGCTTCAATATGGAACAATCCTCCGTTTAACCAATCCGTAACAAAAAAACCAATTTCATCATTACCTTCAACACCATCAAGATTACCAACAGGTGATCCATCACCAATAGAAGAAATCTTTTTGGTTGTCATGGAAATACGTTTTAAATGGCCGGGTACTTCTGTAGCAAAACCGTCAGTCATTTTACCCCAGCTGCCGACGATAATATCATCTTCCGTAAAATGTAAACCATTAGGATTTTCCAGTTCATCAGACTCTATCCAGATATCAAATTGACTATTACTAAGCCGATGAATTCTGTTTAATACCATATCGGAGACATAGACATTGCCTTCATCGTCAACATCAACGTCATTTAAAAATTTTGCATCGGCAACTTTATATCGTTTAATTATACGTCCGTGATCTATATCTATGACAACCAGTTCATCAATGTCAGAGACATAAAGCATATGACCCTTTAGTGCCAGTCCTTTTGGAGCATTAAGTCCGATGACCCATTTTTCATTTAACATGTTGCCATTGATAGACACAATGGAAATAAAACCATTTTTGTCTTTTTCATTGGGTGCACCATTAACGTTAGAGACATACAACAGTTTAAGTCGCGGGTCGTAAACTACGGATTCGGGATTGCTCAGGTTATTTACTTCCCAAACTAATTCCACATTATCAGAGTCAGCAGAAGCAGTTGATATAAGAACAAAGCAAGAAAGTAAAAAAGTTAAAGTGATTTTTAACTTGCAGTTAAACATGTATATAACTCTCCGTAGGTAAGTAATATAAGTTAAGTGAAGTGTTGCAGGGAATAATCTTCGATACTATTCGTTAAAAAATAGATGTTTTAATTCCTGCCCTGGATCTTCCGCCTTCATAAAGGCTTCGCCAACCAGAAAAGCATTAACATTATTTTTTCGCATGACCTGAATGTCTTCTTGTGTATGGATGCCACTTTCGGTGACGACAGTTCGGTCATGAAATACATCTGTTAATAAGCCAAGCGTTGTATCCAGGCTCGTTTCAAAAGTATGAAGGTTACGATTGTTAATACCTATCAACGGTGTACGCAACATCATCCCGCGTTCGAGTTCCTCGCGGTCATGTACTTCAACCAGCACATCAAGACCAGTCTCGTCCGCAACACCGACCAGTTCCTGCATCTGCATGTCAGACAAGGCTGACACTATAATCAAAATACAGTCCGCGCCAATAACTTTTGCTTCATAGACTTGATAGGGATCGATCATGAAGTCCTTACGTAGAATAGGTAGGGAAGAGGCAGCGCGTGCCTGTTTAAGATAATCGTCTGATCCTTTAAAGAATTCAATATCGGTTAAAATCGATAAGCAGCAGGCCCCTGCCTCAGTATAACTTTTTGCAATTTCATCGGGTTTAAAATCTTCACGAATAATGCCACGACTGGGGGAAGCCTTTTTAATTTCAGCAATAATTGCAGGTTTACTTTCTTCAATCGTTTTAAGAATGTTATTAGTAAATCCACGTGCAGGACCACAATCAACCGCCCTGGATTTTATCTCTTCCAGAGAAATCCTGGTTTTACATTCTTTTACGTATTCGGCTTTATAGTTAAGAATAGTCTTTAAAATATCAGGAGTGTTTTCTTGCATGATACAATCAGGGCTTGAATGAATGACTATGTTGGATAAGTTGTTCAAGTTTTTGTCTTGCAGCTCCGGATGAAATAACTTCATTAGCCTTATCAACACCGTCTCGAATTGAATCAGTAATACCTGCTGCATAAATAGCAGCTCCGGCATTAAGACAAACGATATCTTTGGCTGCACCTTCTGAATTGTCCAGTACGGATTTCATCATTGCCAGGCTTTCATTGACATTATTAACCGCAAGTTCAGCAATGCTTTGCATCTTCATATCAAAATCATTCGGTGTAATCTCGTAATGTTCGATATTACCATCCTTTAATTCGGTGATACTGGTTTTTGCCGCAATACTGATTTCATCCATACCATCCTGTGCATGAACAACGAGTACATGTTTACTACCCAGTTGTTTCAAGGTTTCTGCCAGGGGGTCTAGCCAATCATTGCTGAATACCCCGATAACCTGGTTAGGTGCACCGGCCGGGTTAGTTAACGGGCCCAATACGTTAAATAAAGTACGAATACCAAGTTCTCTACGCGGCCCGATCGCATGTTTCATAGCACTATGGTGCATGGGTGCAAACATGAAACCGATACC
>JBNLAL010000211.1:0-3635 GCA_050302115.1 Gammaproteobacteria bacterium
TCACCGGAACAGGTGCAGGAAGATTCAATTACAAACCAGACTGATCTATTTTCACTTGGAATAGTGATGTACGAAATGCTGACCGGTAAACATCCTTTTGCTGCAGACAGTTTTTCACGTTTAATTCATATGATTATTAATGAGAAACATCCTCCATTAAGTACACATCGTCCCGATGTGCCGGAAATATTGGAAAAGATCATTCATCATTCTTTACAAAAAGACCCGGAAAAGCGTTACAAGATGGGATTAAACCTGGCAGCAGATTTGAGTTTGGCATTTGATTATCTCGAAAAGCCACAGGAAGATGTCGAAGTTAAGGAAAGGTTTAATATCATCCAAAAGCTGGATTTTTTTAAGGAGTTTCCCGAGTCTGAAATATGGGAGATTATTCGTGCCTGTATCTGGCAAGACTTTGAACCTGGCAAGGAAATCATTGTTGAAGGGGATATCGATGATTCATTTTTTATCATTACTTCGGGTGAGGTAGAAGTTTTTAAAGATGGCACGTTGATTGGACATTTAAAAGCTGGAGACTGTTTTGGCGAAATGAGTTATCTGACCAAAGCGGAAAGAACAGCAACAATTATTGCCAAGACACGTGTTGAATTAATGAAGATTAACGCAACCTTGATTGAACAGGCCTCTGTCGAGTGTCAGTTACACTTTAGTCGAGTCTTTATGCGTACGTTGGTAAAGCGATTGTCCATCACAACAGCTATGTATACTTCGGTACAGGAATAATCTTATTGATTGTTTTTCCTGTATAAATTAATAAGGTTCTGTGTTGATGAGTCCATTTCCGGATTCATTTCTGTATTTTTTAAACTTTCATAAATTCCTGATGCCAGTTTTTTCCCGAGTTCTACTCCCCACTGGTCAAAAGAATTTATATTCCATAACAGTCCTTGTACGAAGGTACGGTGCTCATATAACGCTAATAACATGCCCAGTGTTTCCGGATCTAATTCCTGATAAAGGATTGTAGTGCTGGGTTTGTTTCCCGGAAAATATTTATACGCAATATTATTGTCCTCTCCCAACATCAATGCCTGGCTCTGGGCAAAACAATTTGACAGTAACAATGCGTGATGTTTTTTATCACCACGAGTTGTCAAAGATAAAAGAAAATCAACCGGCACCAGACGAGTTCCCTGGTGTAATAATTGAAAAAAAGCATGTTGTGCATTGGTACCAGTCGAACCCCAGGTGATCGGCATCGTGTTGTAATCAATTCTGTGTCCGGACAAGTCTGTCGATTTCCCATTACTTTCCATGAATAACTGGGAAAGGTAGTCAGGGAACAAAGCCAGACGATCATCATAAGGAATGAAGGCATGGGTCTCCGCGTCAAAAAAATTGTTATACCAGTAGTCATGCAAAGCCAGGATAACAGGTATATTTTTTTCAAATTCCGTTTCTTTAAAATGTACATCCATGTGATAGGCTCCCGACAATAATCTTTTGAAGTTTTCAAAGCCTAATGCAAGCGCTATAGGTAAGCCGATGGCGGACCACAATGAGTAACGACCGCCTACCCAGTCCCACATTGAAAAAATATTCTCCTGATCGATACCTGCTTCCGTTGCAGCCTTAATATTCGATGAGATAGCAATAAAGTGTTTGTTAATTGCTTCACATCCCGTTTCTTTCATCCAGTTTATTAACGTTTCTGTATTGGCATGGGTTTCTAAAGTAGTAAAAGATTTTGATGCAACAATAAAAAGTGTTGTTTCCGGATTTACGGTTTTCTTAAGTTCGATAATCTGTTGATCATCGATATTTGAAATAAAAAATGATCGGGTCCCGGGCTTTCGGTAGTAATCCAGCGCTTTTACAACCATCTTGGGACCCAAATCCGAGCCCCCTATACCAATATTGACAAAGGTATCCAGTTTTTTGCCAGTCCATCCTGCAAACGAGCCATCATGAACAGAAGTCACAAATTTGCTTATTTTTTCCAATTCAGTATGAACTTGTTGAATAACATCTTCTCCCTCTACTTCAAGTTTATTCTCCGGAGGTGATCTTAATGCAGTATGTAGAACGGCCCGGTTTTCGGTGTTATTGATTTTTTTTCCGATAAACATTGCCCCAATCGATGATTTAATATTTCTTGCACGGGCTAATTTGAAAAGTAACTCGAGTGTTTCAGGAGTTGTAATATTTTTTGAGTAATCGAATGTGAGGTTAGAAAAAGAAAGGGTTAATTTTCTCGCACGAGCTGGATCATGCTGGAATAAATCGCGCATATGAAGATTACGCATCGCTGAATAATGTTTCGATAAGGCAGCATTAATTGCCTTAATTTCATTAGAATTTGACATTATAAACGCTTAATAATAATCAATTTAAATTAGTAGACTGATTTTAGGCGAGGCTTGACCCTCATCCAAGGACGGTTTCAGACTATTCCACCAGGATGTAAAGTAAAATGTGAAAATATGTTTCAGAAAAATAGCAGATATTAAATTTAAGCAGTATCTGTTATGTAATGTTCCAATTGTTCAATAATGAACTCTTTTTCTGAAATAATATTTTTTACGACGTCCATTACTGACAGGACACCTACAGGTTTGCCATTCTCAACAACAGGCAAATGTCGGATATGATAATCGGACATAATAATCATACATTCATCAACGGTCTGCGATGGAGTTACTGTTTTTACATCATTGGTCATAATTTCGCTGACTCGGGTTTCGCTTGAGCTACGGTCATTAAGGATAACTTTGCGAGTGTAGTCGCGTTCAGAAAGAATGCCGACCAATTTGTTGTCCTCCAAAACGGGTAACGCGCCGACTTTCTTTTCGTTCATTATTTTGATGGCATCGATAACCATCATGTCGGGTGTCACATAGAAAATCTCATCTTTTTTGGAATTAAGAAGCTGATTTACGGTTGTTGTCATTATGTTCATCTCCACATTATGTGAACCTTTTGTATATTGTAAGTATCAGTTCACACTGTCAGTATAGTTGGCTTGATTTTGTGGTCAACATTGTTGATTTTATCCGATCGTAATGCAGCAGATCAGGTACAATTGAAATTATTACTATGCTACTAAAAATAATGTAGATACATTAAGATTCCTGATAAAGTTAAAAGGATTTCATATTTGTTGCAGTGCGATTTTGCTGCATTGCAAACAAAAATTTCTCTCAAAAATTATAAGAAATAACAAAATATGGCTGAAAGCGTTCCAGAAAAGCTCGGTAAATACGAGGTTAGACAAGAAATCGACCGGGGAAGTATGGGTGTCGTTTATTTAGGACATGATCCTTATATTGATCGTTCGGTCGCTATCAAGGTCGCTTTTCTTGATGCCTTAAATGATCCGGAATCTGGCGAACGCTATCGCAAGATGTTCTTTAACGAGGCACATACGGCTGGCCTGTTGACACACCCCAATATCATTAACATCTATGATGCGGGTGTAGATGATGATGATTGCTATATCGTGATGGAATATATCGAGGGGGGGAATACATTAAAACCTTATTGTAGTTCGGATAATTTACTACCTGTCGATAAAGTCGTTGAAATTATATTCAAGTGTGCCAAGGCCCTGGATTATGCCCATAGACAGGGTGTGGTGCATCGGGATATCAAACCATCCAATATTCTGTTTTCAC
>JBNLAL010000212.1:0-3633 GCA_050302115.1 Gammaproteobacteria bacterium
AACGCATTATCCCAATGGGAACCGCTTATGCTATATGGACAGGTATTGGGGCTGCGGGAACTTTTATCGTCGGCATATTACTGTATGGTGATACTATCGGGTTCATGCGGATTTTTGCAGTGTTACTTATCATATCCGGAGTAGTATTACTCAAACTCTCACATTAATATGTCTATGGTTATAGATTTTAGACACAAACGGTCAACTAAAAATAAACTTATTTACTGATTTGCCACGGTCAAATCCATCTACACACCTCAACGTGCCAATAGGAATTGTCTATCTTCTAACGATTTTTTTTCTTTCCGGATGCCTTGGCCGCATTCCCGAACCAGTTGGATATCCGTATTCGACACAACAGAAAATGCAGGCGGCATTCCATTGGCATATTCTGTCGCAGGATGTTGCTAACCGAATCAACAATCAACTTTTAAAACTTGACGACCTGAACTACCCGGTGTTCGTAAGAGAAACCTGCGGTAGTGAAGATACTCCCTGCGCTCCTGGCGAGGTGAGTGGTTTTGATGAAGCATTTCGTGACTTGCTCATTACCGACCTTGTCAATCTCGGAGTACCAGTAATACAAAGCCCAGATGACGATACAATTACAATTAATTACAAAGTTCAATTGGTTCATCATCGTGCAAAACGTCTCGCGTCCATGAAACCTGGATCAATCACCGTTGCAACCTTAGCATTACAAGTTATACGGGATCTTCCCTCAGATGTTGCAACTGTTCTTGTTGCGGCCGGTATCGACCTGGTCAACCAGAATTCAGTAACAAGTGGTCAATATGATATTATTATCACGACATCTATGGCTAGACTAAACAACTATATTTATAAGGCTTCCGACCTCTATTACATAAATGATAAGGATGTGTATCAATACCAGTAGTAAAACTGGTTTGACGTGGTTGGAAAGTCATATGAATTACAATGGTTCAGATCCGCCGATCTACTTGTCCCCGGCAATTTCACCCACCATCACATGAATAAGTGGACTTGTCCTTATGACTGCAGCTTTACTATTGTCATTGCTGATCTTCAACTGGAAATGTTTAATACTGGGAGTATTTTGCCTGGAATCTGACAGATTACTAATGGAGTACGTGGGTGGATTAGAAAGTACTCCCAATCTTCCGCTCATTCTAGAGTTGTGTCGTCTGAGCTGATACGAAATTCAGGCTGACATTTGCTGACCTGAATGAATTCAAATTTTGAGTATCTCACTTTTGTGAGCTGGCTTTTGATCTTGCAAAAAAGCAAAAAAAAAGCCCCGCACAATTGCGGGGCTTAAACAGTGGCTATAAGCAGTTCTTATAACTTAACAACGTTCGCTGCAGCAGGACCTTTAGGCCCATCAACCACTTCGAAGCTCACGCGGGCGTTTTCTTCGAGAGTTTTGAAGCCTTCTGCCTGTATGGCTGTATGGTGAACAAAGACATCATTACCGCCGTCCTGCTCAATAAAACCAAAACCTTTAGAATCGTTAAACCACTTTACTGTTCCTTCTACCATTTTGTACTACTCCTGTTTTGTTTGCCCATTAACAGGGCTCTTTGGTGTGCAATCAGACTGAAAATCTTTCAGGCTGATCGGTAATCCCGCATCTATTTAATGAGGGATCACCATAAATTCGTTTCTATTACAATTATCGAGCTATGGGGGAAGCACTCTTACTACGGAGGTTCCTTTTTCTGCTCGGATAACTTTTACGTTTTGAGCCTGTTCGGTTGCCCGAAGACTTTTTATTTGTTGGACAAGGTCCCGGGTCTCTAATAACCTGTGGCAATTCCATCGTCTCAACTGCCATTTTCATCCCTAATTTGCATTCAACGCGTGTTATAAACGAGATGTCGTCTCTGTCTGCAAAAGAAATGGCATGACCATGCTTATCCGCCCTACCTGTCCGACCAGTCCGATGTGTGTACGCTTCCACGGTGTCAGGAACATCATAATTGATCACATGGGAGATGTTGGATACGTCAATACCACGGGCTGCAATGTCGGTTGCAACCAGTATCTTAAATGTTCCGTCACGAAAGCCATCCATCGCCTTCTGCCGCTTCTGCTGGGTCATGTTGCCCTGCAAAGCAACAGCATTGTGGCCTGCTGCTTCAAGTTGTAATGCCAGACTTCTGGCCTTATGCTTCGTGCGGGTAAAAACCACTGCACTGGTTATATCTGAATCCGTCAGCAACTTTTTTAGCAGCACTGCTTTCTTTGCCTTTGTCACCTTGTACAACGCGTGGTCTATAGTATCAGCAGGTATGGCATGATTCACCTGCACTTTAACCGGATCGTTCAGGATGTTGTCAATGAGGTGACTTATCTCTTTCGGCATGGTGGCAGAAAAAATTAGGTTCTGTCGTTCCTTGGGCATCTTCCGAATTATCCGTTTGATATCAGGAAGAAATCCCTGATCGAACATGTGATCAGCTTCATCAAGGACGAGGGTTTTCACATTATTTAAAGAAACACCTGGTTCATTAAGTAAATCAAGCAATCTGCCCGGGCATGCGACGACAATATCCACTCCGGCACGCAACTTTTTGAGTTGGGGTTGTTTACCAACTCCACCGTAGACGACCGCACTGCTCAGGGAGGTCTTTTGCGCCATACTCTTTACATTCTGATGGATTTGTTCCGCCAATTCTCTGGTCGGGGCGATAATCACGACCTGGATACCATTTCGCTTTCCTGTTAGCAGTCTCTGCAGTATAGGCAAAACAAAAGCAGCCGTTTTCCCGGTGCCGGTTTGGGCATGACCAACACAATCACGACCTGCAAGAATAGGCAAAATAGCCTGATCCTGGATCGGTGTGGGCCTGGTATATCCACACAGGGAAATATTGTTGAGCAACTTATTGGAAAAATTAAATTTATTAAAACTCATTAAAACTCCGTTGTACTTTGGCGTGGTCACTCAGTGTACCGTTCGCCAAATTAATTAGCGTATATTTGATCAACTTTGACATACGTACACTGCATATGAATAGTTGTTGGCATAACTTGTGGCCGACTATCAGCTATTCACATTCATACCATGTTCCAATGTAAGTAAGCAGTATGAACTTCCATGATGACGAACAACGCTAAATGACAACGAAGTGTTCGAGAACGACAAAGAGGGACGTTACTTCTACTTTAGAGGATCTTCTTGTACCACACATAATACACCATTAGCAGATGAATGCAACAAGTTGTTATGAGAATACTCACTTATATTTGGGATGTTCTGCACGTAAACCGTAGGACGAATTGCTGCACCTTTTTGCCTAACCGTTTGATTGACAACAGAATACCTGGGCATCCTTTACCTGCAATTGAACATTAAAAAGCAAACATTTCTCCTGATCAATAGTTCCAAACATAATTATCTGATAATGCATCATAAATAAAGAAAGCTTGTGTAATTTACAATTATGTTCTAAGATCATATTATTCATCCAGCAAAAAGAAAATCTTTTCTATATCCCACGATCAGCTTTTCGTTTCGGCAGTCTCATCGTTTTTATTATTAGCACCACCAGCGTAGAATTTCTTCGCGTGAATTTATTCTATTTGCAGATTGCCTCTGTATTTCAGTACTTGCTTGAAATAGCCTTACATTCTGACATGTTATCTGGC
>JBNLAL010000213.1:0-3610 GCA_050302115.1 Gammaproteobacteria bacterium
AAAAAAGTTCATCACTAACACCTTTTTTTATTGTTTTCCATTCGGTACGTTTTCCACGTTGACGTTTTTCTTCAACTTTGAATTCATACCAGGTACAGGTCGTCTTTGTTAAGGGAGATACAATCGGTTGGCCGTCCATTAAATGCCCATGCCCCACCAACTCGACATAACCTTGTGCAGCCGAACGAATCTTTGAAGTTGGCGTATCTTCAATGACGCGTTTACGATGAATGAAACTAAATGCAATAAAGAAACTGACTACTGATGCCACAATTAATAGTGAAGCCCAGAACCAAAAGTCATCGGCAGGACTCGTTTTTATCCATTGGCTGAAGCCAACAAGGGAACCGGACATAAGTAATTAATTAAATAATGCTTTTATATCAACGTCTTTTTTCTCTTCGTCACTGAATTCAAGCAAGTCACGTTCTTTAAATGCCATCATCCTGGCGATAATGACATCCGGGAATTGTTCAATACGCACATTATTTGCATTGACGGACTCATTATAAAATTCACGCCGGTCAGCAATAGCGTCTTCCAGACCGGATATGCGTGTTTGCAGATGTTTAAAGTTTTCATTGGCCTTCAAATCCGGATAGGCCTCAGCCAGAGCAAAAAGATTTCCCAATCCCATACGAAGCTGTGTTTCCGCCGGACCGAGTGACGAAACATCTCCTTTCTCACGTGCAGAGGCAACAGCGGATCGTGCCAGCATGACCTTTTCCAGTGTTTCCTGTTCGTAGCCCATGTATTGCTTACAGGTCTCTACCAATTTGGGTAATTCATCGTGTCGTTGTTTTAACAGGACATCGATATTGGACCAGGCTTTGGAAACATTATGCTTGAGTGATACAAGATTGTTATAGATTGTGACTGCATACATGACGAATGCAGCTAGAATTCCCAGAAAGATGATGGTTGATACATCCATTTGTTTTCCCCTAGGTAAAGACCGTCAAGGTTTAATTATAGAAGGTCTTGAATAATGTAATAAACCTTACATTTTATTCAATACGAATGAAAATAATTATCAATATGTATCAATAACTTAAACGTTGACTAAAACGATCTACCACCTATTATGGATTAATAAATTTTAATTTTTAGACAGGTAAAAACCATGCAAGGCGATAAAGAAGTTATTCAACATTTAAACAAGGTACTTAAAAATGAATTAACTGCAATTAACCAATATTTTTTGCATGCACGCATGTACAAGAACTTTGGTTTAAAGGAACTGGATGAGCATGAATACAAGGAGTCACTCGATGAGATGAAACATGCGGATGTATTGATTGAACGGATTTTGTTTCTGGAAGGACTTCCCAATCTACAAGACCTGGGAAAACTGCGTATTGGTGAAAATCCGGAAGAGATGATAAAGGCGGATCTTGCTCTGGAAATGGACGCAGTCCCGGATTTAAAAGCTGCTATAGATTATTGTGAGTCAATCAAGGACTACGTCTCGCGTGAATTATTTGAATCCATACTCGAAAGTGAAGAAGAGCATATCGACTGGTTGGAAACGCAGCTTGATCTAATAGAAAAAGTGGGCCTGGAAAATTACCTGCAGTCAAAGATGTGAGCAATGTGAGGTAAAAGGTGAAAGGAAATAAAAAAGTTATTACACATCTAAACAAGCTTCTCGCCGGAGAACTGACGGCGATAGATCAGTATTTTATCCACTCCCGTATGTATGAAGACTGGGGTTTGAATGAGCTTTATGAGCGTATTGGCCATGAAATGCAGGATGAAATAGACCATGCGGATAAACTGATCAAACGCATTTTGTTCCTCGAGGGTATACCTGATTTATCAAAGCGTACGGGATTGAATATTGGTAAGAATGTGCCCGAAATGTTGGATAATGATCTCAAGTTGGAATATGACGTCATAAGCAATCTAAAAGAAGCTATTGCCTGTTGTGAAACAGAGCAGGATTTTCAAACCAGAGAGATATTGGAAGAACTGTTGACGGACACGGAAGAAGACCATGCTTACTGGCTGGAAATACAATTGGGCCTGATAGAACAGGTTGGACTGGAAAATTATCTGCAGTCAAAAATGTAACTTATTGAAAACATTAAAGATAAAAAACTTTGATTTTTTATTAAATTCTGTTTGATAATAATTCTCATTACTACTACAATTACTATTACAAAATAACTTTAAATGGTAATGAGAAATAAATGTACGTCTGTCTGTGCAATGCGGTAACGGAAAACGACATCAAAAAAGCAGTCAAGGAAGGAGCAAATTGCTTGCATCACCTCGAGTCAAAACTGGGTGTCAGCAATCAATGCGGGTCTTGTGTTTGTGATGCTGCGAGCTGTCTCGAAAGAGCACTCGAAAGTGAAATGAACACAGCTAATCTCATCGCTTTATAAGCGACATTTAACAATGTTCAAATGCTGAAGATTATAGAGTCAGGAATTTTCTTGTTTAAAGATGTAAATAATTCTCATTTCCATTATTGATCAATAAATTTTAAGGGGATTTAGCTAATGTCCAGGAAACATAATGTTAGAAAAATGTTTTTTAACACGACAATTATAGGGAGTTTAATTTTTTCGACCCAGGTTTTTGCAGAGGCACCTGATGCAGAAGAGATGTGGAAGATCATTCAACAACAACAAAAAATGATTGAACAATTACAGACGCAGTTAAAAGCAAGCCAGCAACAGATAGCAGAAACAGATAAAAAAATTGAACAAACAGCTGATGAAGTTGAAGCTGCCGCAGAAGCGATCGAAGTAGCGCAAACTTCTAAATCAAGTGGAGCTGAATGGTTTGATAAAACATCTGTAGGTGGTTATGGAGAATTGCATTACAACAGTCAGGACGGTAATGATCAGGTAGATTTTCACCGTTTTGTACTTTATTTCGGACATGAGTTTACAGATAGTATCCGCTTTTTTTCCGAACTTGAACTTGAACATGTACTGTCTGGTTCAGGTCAGCCCGGTGAAGTTGAACTTGAACAGGCCTGGATAGAAATGGATATCAATGATGCTCACCGATTACGTGCAGGCCTGGATATTGTGCCGGTGGGCATTATTAATTACACACATGAACCAAATACTTTTTACGGTGTAGAACGACCGGAAGTAGAAACACGAATAATTCCATCGACTTGGTGGGAAGCAGGATTGGGATTAAACGGTGAGTTGGCACCGGGTTGGAATTATGATGTGGTTTTACATTCTGGTTTAAGTACAACATCAAATATACGAAGCGGTCGTCAGAAGGTTGCACAGGCTAATGCTGACCATCCTGCCACTACAACGAGAATCAGATATACGGGGATTCCCGGTCTTGAAGTAGGGGGTTCTTTTCAGTATCAAAGTGATATAACCGGTGGAGCAACTACATCGGCAAATAGTGCAACTTTGTTTGAGGGACATGTTGATTGGAAACATCAATCCGGTCTTGGCTTACGTGCACTTTATGCGCAATGGGATCTGGATAATCAATTATCTATTGCTGGTGATGATACTCAATATGGCTATTACATTGAGCCCGCATATCGTTTTCCACTTGATTTTATACCGGGTGAATTAGGAGTTTTTGCGCGTTGGAGCGAGCTCGAATATGGCAATACCAAAGA
>JBNLAL010000214.1:0-3595 GCA_050302115.1 Gammaproteobacteria bacterium
ATTGGTCTGTTTTCTTGCATTATACGACTTCACTTTATAAAACTTATTCTGTACTAACGGGTGCATCATCACCTTGTATTGCTGAGTGTAGAGTGTGCCAACATAGCGATGCGCACTTCACCCTGGCGGGATAATCTTTTACTCCGGCCAGGGCTGCCAGTTTACCAAGCTGTTCCATATCAATATCATTGTTATCCGTTGTTATCAGGTTATGAAATTGATCGAATAGTGTTTCTGCTTCATCCAATGTTTTTCCTTTCATGGCATCGGTCATTAGTGATGCAGAGGCAACAGATATTGCACAACCTGATCCGTCAAAAGAAATATCTTCAATCTTATTATTATTCGTTTTCAGGTACAGGGTTAACTTGTCACCACAAAGCGGATTAAATCCTTCCAGTGTTTTATTAGCATCATCGAGTTTACCGAAATTACGAGGATTGCGGTTGTGGTCGACGATTATTTCCTGGTAAAGATCTTTTATATCAAACATTATCCAAAAACCTTTTTACAATTATCGATAGCATTAAACAAGGCATCAACTTCTTCGCGAGTATTATAAAAAGCAAAAGATGCCCTGGCCGTTGCCGGAATGGAAAAACGTTCCATGATAGGCATGGCACAATGATGCCCGGCACGAATGGCAACACCTTCACCATCAAGAATAGTGCCGATATCATGCGGATGAATGCCGTCAAGCGTAAAGGAAAGAATACTGGTTTTCTGTTGCGCCGTTCCAACCAGATTAAAACCTTCAATCGATTTTGCCTGTTCATTCGCATAAGCCAGTAGCTCATGTTCATATTCAGCAATATGATCAAAATTAATAGTTGTTACGTAATCAATTGCAGCACCGAGACCGATTACCCCGGCAATGTGTGGTGTACCTGCCTCAAACTTATGTGGCAAATCATTGTAGGTACTTTTTTTCATACTGACGGTTCTAATCATATCACCGCCCCCCTGGTAAGGAGGCATTGATTCGAGCAAACCTTGTTTACCGTAAAGTACACCAATACCTGTTGGACCAAACAACTTGTGACCGGAAAAAACATAAAAATCACAGTCCAGTTTTCTAACATCGACTGCAGTATGCGGCGTGGCTTGTGCCCCATCGATTAAAACCTTGGCGCCCACGCTATGTGCTTTTTCTATAATCGTTTCGATAGGGTTAATTGTTCCCAATGCATTGGAGATATGGACGACAGAAACAATGCGTGTTTTTTCACCTAAAAGATCGTCCAGTTCTTCCAGCATTAATTCGCCGGCGTCGTTAATAGGGATATATTTTAATTTCGCACCGGTTTGTTCACACAGTATCTGCCAGGGGACAATATTGGAATGGTGTTCCATTTCGGTAATGATGATCTCATCATCAGCACCTAACGTACTGCGACCAAAACTTTGGGCAACCAGGTTGATGGCTTCAGTTGCTCCACGTACAAAAATAATTTCTTTACTGGATTCGGCATTAATAAAATCCTTAATTTTATCACGTGCAGTTTCATAAGCGTTTGTTGCTTTTTGACTCAGGGTATGTACGCCACGATGAATATTGGAATTGTATTCACGGTAATAGGTATCCAGTGTTTCAATGACCTGAACCGGTTTCTGCGCCGTCGCGGCGTTGTCCAGATATACGAGCGGCTTGCCATTTACTGTCTGTGATAACACGGGAAAATCCGCACGAACTTTCTCTACATCAAAGCCTGATGAGACAGTGTTTAAATCTATTGCTGTATCAGGATTATTCATTGGTAAACTCACGAATTAAAGAGGCTTCCGGTAATTGACCGACAACGAGGTATTCCAGTCGATTACGAATAGGCGCCAATTTGATTTTGTTAATCACTTCTTCGGCAAAGGCAAAGGTCAGCAGGCTTTTTGCTGTTTCTTCATCAATCGCACGCGAACGTAGATAAAACAACATGTCTTTATCAAGTTGACCGACAGTTGCACCGTGACTGCATTTGACATCATCGGCATAGATCTCAAGTTCCGGCTTGGTATCTATCTCGGCATCATCTGATAGCAACAGGTTAGCGTTATTCTGGTGCGCCTCAATCTTTTGCGCATCTTTATGTACAATAACCTTGCCATTAAACACTGCCCTGCTTCGATCGTTTAACACACCACGATAATTTTCAGTACTGAAGGTATTCGGCTTCAGGTGATCGACACGCGTATGGTTATCAACATGCTGTTTACCATTAGTCATATATAAACCATTAAGAATGATCTCTGCACCTTCTGCTGCCAGTTGCCCATGAATATCATTTCGAACGAGTGCGCCACCTAATGAAATCGAGTGAGATTCCATGTGACTATTTTTTTGTTGCATGATATTCAGGTTGCCTATGTGATAACTGTTTCTGCTTTCCTGTTGTACCTTGTAATATTGCAGTCGTGCATTATCGCCAAGTGAAATTTCAGTAACTGAATTGGTAAAATAATCAGCATCGTCCAGGCCAATATAACTTTCGATCATGGCTGCTTCAGTATTTTGTTCCATCACGATGAGGTTACGCGGATGAGTTGCAAAAGGGCTTCCCTGATTTTTTGTTATATATAAAAGATTGATCGGCTTTTCAATAACAGTGTTATCAGGGATATAAACAAATGTGCCATGTTGTACAAAAGCTGTATTTAATGCAGTAAACGCACTGACATTATCATCAGCATATTGAGTAAGATGTTTTGATAATAATTCATTGTTATTTTTGATTGCTTCATCCAGATTACAGATCACAACTTCATCCGGTAACGTATCAATAATTGAATGTTCAGAAGAAAATACACCATTGATGAATACCAGTTCAATACAATCCAGTTCATTAAAACGAATAGCATCGATTTCTTCCTTGCCAAGAGAGGTAGATTCTTTGTTTACTTTAAATGGTTTTTTTGTAATAGGCCGAACATCAGTGTACTTCCAGTTTTCCTGACGTGTAGTCGGAAAACCGGTTTGTTTGAACAGATTTAATGCAAACTCACGTTGTTTGGAAAACCAGTTTTCCTGTAACGTTTTTTGCAGCTGGCTGTAATCACCAAGATAGTGTTCTATGGGATTCGAACTCATGCAGCAGCCTCTTTGATCCAGTCGTAACCCTTTTCTTCAAGTTCCAGCGCCAGTTCAGGGCCACCCGATTTAATAATCTTGCCATTGCTTAAAACATGAACGTGATCCGGTTTGATGTAATCCAGTAAGCGTTGGTAATGGGTTACCAGGATAATGGCACGTTTTTCACTTCGGACATGGTTAACACCTTCGGATACGATTTTTAACGCATCAATATCCAGACCGGAATCCGTTTCATCAAGTATGGCCAGTTTGGGTTCGAGGACGGCCATCTGAAAGATCTCGTTACGTTTTTTCTCGCCACCGGAAAAACCTTCGTTTACTGCACGGTTAAGCAAATCTTCTTTCATCTTGACCAGTTTCATTTTTTCCTTGACCAGTGCCAGAAACTCAACGGCATCGAGAGGTGCTTCACCGCGATGTTTACGAACAGCATTGATTGCTGCCTTTAATAAATACACATTGTTCACACCGGGGATCTCGACAGGATATTGAAAGGCCAGAAAGACGCCTTCC
>JBNLAL010000215.1:0-3593 GCA_050302115.1 Gammaproteobacteria bacterium
CCTAATCAACAATTACAGGCTTATGCCTATCATTCCTGGGCTAAATCTTATTTATTACAGAATGATATAAGCAATACAAAATTGATGATCGAAAAAGCCAGTGCACTTAATGGAAAAATTGATCCAGCCTTACTCAAAGCAATAAATTACGATTCAAAATGAAAGCGTTAATCATACTTGCACATGGAAGTCGTCGTCATGAATCTAATCAAGAAATACATGCCTTAACAGATGAAGTACGCTTACTGGCTAATAATCATTTTGATTATGTGGAATGTGCTTTCCTTGAATTAGTAGATCCCAAGCTCATAACTGTCATAAATGACGTTGTAAAATGTGGTGTTGATGAAGTTGTAGTATTACCTTATTTTCTGAATTCAGGTAACCATGTAACTCACGACATTCCCGAGATTATTGATGTTGCTTTGGAAAATCATCCTGGATGTAAATTTTCAATAACTAACTGCATAGGTATGCATAAAGACATGCCTAATTTAATATTGGAACAAACTACTTCTAAACTTTAAATGCAACGCTCTCCTGGAGTGTCTTTCATTTTAGCATTCTATACTTCAAATCCGTTTCTGCTATAGTACGCGCCATGCAAATTCACCTGAAAACACTGGGCTGCAGACTTAATGAGGCCGAGCTTGAATCCTGGGCACAACAGTTTGAATCCAAAGGACATTCACTGGTTACTGAACCAGAGTCAGCCGATCTTCTTGTAATAAATACCTGTGCAGTTACGCAGGAAGCGGTTAAAAAATCCCGTCAATTGATCAGGAAAACACACAGGAACAATCCCAAGGCAAAACTGGTTGTTAGCGGTTGTTATGCAAGCCTGGACGAAACACTGCAAAAAGATATTAGCAGTATCGATTTGATTATTAACAACAGTAATAAAGATAACCTGGTCAATATCACCTTGAATGAGTTAAGTTTTGATTCCATGCCGGCAATCTCAACGGAACCCGGTGAAGCAGCTATTTTTAAGCGTGGGCGTAATCGGGCATTTATCAAGGTGCAAGATGGTTGTCGTTATCGCTGCACTTTTTGCATAGTTACTGTTGCACGAGGTGATGAGCGTAGTCGAAAGGAAAAAGAGATTATTGATGAAATAAACCAAATCCACGAACAAGGTGTCCAGGAAATTGTTTTAACGGGGGTCCATGTAGGTGGTTATGGTAGTGACATTGATTCAAGCCTGCATCAATTAATTCAAAACATTTTAAAGAACACGGATATCCCTCGAATCAGACTTGCCTCTGTCGAGCCCTGGGACCTACCGGAAAACTTTTTTGATTTGTTCAAGAACAAAAGACTGATGCCACATATGCATCTCCCGTTACAAAGTGGAAGTGACAGTGTTTTACGACGGATGGCGCGACGTTGTAAATCTAATGATTTTAGAAATCTGATTAAACAAGCGAGAGCTGAAATAGAAAATTTTAACGTGACGACTGATATTATTGTTGGTTTTCCCGGTGAAACAGATAGCGAATGGCGTGAATCGTGTGATTTTATTCAGGAAATTGAATTCTCACATATCCATATCTTTACTTATTCCGTACGTGAAGGAACCAGGGCTGCAAGTCTTCCAAATCAGGTTGCACCTGAAATAAAGAAAAAACGAAGTCGTGAGTTGCATGAACTGGCTAAATCTATGCGAAATGATTTTTTATCTCGACAATTAGGCGAGACCCATCCTGTCCTATGGGAAAATCAAAATAATAGTCGCTGGAATGGGTATACTGATAACTTTCTACGTGTTGAGCTAAATAATTCAACCAGCGTAAATTTGGAAAATCAGATTTCCAATGTTCGTCTAATAGGAGTAGATAGTGATATAGAAAAATGCAGGGTTGAAATTGTTTAGGTTTTCAACCTGAAGACGCATTTTTTTGTTTATTTTCATCGATCATTGCTTTCACATCCTCAAGAGCCTTATTAGCAAAAACAATTTTATCCACTTCATCCTGGATTCCTTTCACATCATAGAATGCGCCTAACATATTCGGGTTTTTAATCAGTTTATGGGCATTCAACATGATCTCATTAATTTCCTTAGCCTCCTCTACCGGAAATTTTAGTCCCCACATCTCATGTTTAAGTCTGGATAACTGTCGTTTTAAATCTTTGCGTGCTTTTTCGAGTACTTTGTATTCAGCAGCCATACGCTCTGATTTTTCATCATCCGCAGGCTCGTGTAGTTCTACAACAGATTCTTGACGTGAGTTATCCTGAACAATACTTTCTGACGTTTCTGGTTCTATTTTTATTGATTCTTGAATGGAATGACCTGAATCATTGACCGATGTTGTTGGCCAAAACAGGTTTGCCGTAAAAATAACCAATATGATGATAACCAGACCCATCATTAACTTCATTTTTTCCTCCTCTTCTTCTTCGAACCATGAACAACTTCACAAATCATCAAGAAAAATACTAAATAGTTCAAATTTTCATCAACGTTATCGTATAAATAAATTGAGTTAAATTAGACTATTAAATACGAAATCTAAGTTTAACTTCAAATTATCACAATAAAAGTGGGATAACATTTGGGGTTTAAATTAACTAGAAAAACAAAAATACAAAAAATTATAAATACAAACAATAACATATTAATTTCTTTATTTATCAAATAGTTAAATTACTTATGCAGATCTATTTATTAATGTTAATACTAGATATTTTATATAAATATGTGAAATTATTAAATTTTTACTTGATTTTCCCACAGTTCTGTTCTAAAAGGTACATTTATAAGTGCTTGATTAATTGGGAGATCATCATGTTTACAGGTGTTTACCAAAATCGCTTTTCAAACCAGAAAAGTTTTAGCTCTATCACCCCTCCTCCATTGTTAAATCACTCATTTGATTTTGGCAATGACTTGCTCGAGGGATTTATTAACCATCCTGAGCGGTTTCCTCTGCAATACCGAAGACTACGTTTCTGGGAAAAAGCGAAAATAGAAAAACGGGAACTCTCTAACATTGGTTTAACCTTTTTTTCTGAGCAATATCAAAAGCCAGGTAGCTTACTGGAAATCACCATCCCTACGCGTAAAGAATCCCATATTTTCCTGGGGCGGGTTGTTGCTGTTAAAGAATCTGATAATGGATTCGAAATAGGTACATGGCTCGTCAATGCAGAAGATGCTCCCAAATTAAGAATAGTGGAACAAATTTGTCATATCGAACTCTATCTGAATGACAAGAAATATAAGGATGGCCCTTTTTTAAGTCCGGAAAAACTTACTGAAGAATGGATAAGTCGTTTTGCAAGTAGTTTTCCAACTGGTTAAGAACAATTTTTTATTCTGGAGAAAGATACGTGAACTATATTAGAACAACATCAGGTAGCATGATTGCTATTGGTCCAAAAACAAAAGCAGTTATTGCAGTAAAAAAGCAAACTACTGTAGTTAAAGCTGTAAATAACGATAAAAAAGCTGTTGTATCAACTATAAAATAAGTTTAAATAATAATGTACATGATGATGTCATTAGTCAATTTAATATTGCAAAAAATCTTTATATTTATAGTTGGTATGTTTATTCTTTCAATAGTGTTGCTGAACTCAAGGCA
>JBNLAL010000216.1:0-3581 GCA_050302115.1 Gammaproteobacteria bacterium
TTACGATTTTTTAGTTCCTTTACATAACTACTTGGTACTTCTATATCCCTAATTTGCGTCTTTTCAATCCTCGCTGCACGGCATATAGGAATACCTGTTCGATCATGTCCATGACTGGGGTGTGTAATTCCAGCATCCAGTGTGACCCGAATATCTGCTGAATATACATTCTCATTACTGGCTTGCCACTCCAGCAAACGTTTAGCCGCATACGTTGAAGATAAACTCGAGTCGAAAACAGCCAGATAGCCATCTCCCATATGTTTTAGCAACAAAAGACGATCCGGTTCATGACCAATCATGGTGGTTCGTAAAATCTGGGAGATATGGTTAACCCGATCTAAATCAAATTCCATAGAATCACAAATATCTACCAGGCAGACACCATGTTTGTCTCTCACCGTTTCGTCCAGACCGGAACTGGTGTTACTGATATCATGTTTAATCAGAAATCCTTCTTCATTACATGGTGTTACCCAAAGCATCATATCGGATAATAACAGACAAGTTTTTTCTCTAATTACTGTTTCTTCATCCTGTATCACACGATTATGTAATACCGTTCCATTCAGGCTGCCTGTATCGATAATGCAAAGCTCACCATCCCGCACATCAAACATACAATGTCGACGTGAAACACAATTACTGGAATTTCTAAGATCGTTATCTGGATGTCTGCCGATATGAAATGGTAAATGCGCCTCTGTAAGCCATATCGACCACCCCATATCGAATTCTAATAAAGCAAGTCTTCGATTGCTCATACACGTATGCTTTTATTGCTCACTCACTGTGAGTAAGCTCACTCCCCACATTTTTATATTTTTTTATTCGACAAAATTTGTCTTTTATAGCTAAAAAATATAGGGAATTGACTTAAAAATCAAGCCTTATCTTTATGTTTTTTAAGCACTTTTTGTCGCCCATTAAAGACACATTAATCATAATAGATTATGTAGAAAAAAATATTTCTACATCTGCAATATCATGTGTAATAGGCATTGGCGGTAAGGCTTTAATCAATTTTTTACCATAGGATTTATTAATAATACGTTTATCGCATATAACACAAACGCCACGGTCATTAATATCACGGATCAACCTGCCAACTCCCTGTTTTAACGAAATGGCTGCTTGAGGAACCTGATAATCCATAAAAGGATTGCCGCCCTGTTTGCTTAAATAATTCAAACGTGCCTGCAATACCGGGTCATCTGGACTGGCAAAAGGTAATTTATCGATAATAACCAATGACAGTGCCTCTCCCTTAACATCTACACCTTCCCAAAAGCTGCTGGTACCCAATAACACAGCATTTTTTGTTGAGCGGAACCGGTTTAATAATTCAGAACGTGGACCACTTCCCTGAATATAGATTGGATAATTCAATTTATCTTTTAATACATGTGCAGCTTTTTGTAAGGCCTGATGACTAGTGAATAATACGAAGGCATGACCTTTACTATGAGTTATCAAATTGATCGTCTTTTCAATAAACGCATCAAAAAAATCGAACTGGTTTGGATCAGGTAAATCAGTTGGAATATACAGACAAGTTTGTGACTGGTAATCAAATGGAGAATCCCACACTTTATTAGTACATTCTTCCAGCCCGAGTTGATGATTAAAGTGACTAAAATCGTTACCCACAGCTAACGTAGCCGATGTAAAAATATTACTCGCGTTATAGCTGTTTAATCGAGATTGAAATGTTTTTGCGATATTAACCGGAGTTTGATTCAAGTAGAAATGATTACCTTTGATATCAACCCAACGAATTGTGTCTTCACTATTGGTTTCAATATAGCTTTCGATATAATCGTATAAACTTTTTGATCTTTGAAAACAATTTTCCAGCATTTTTCCTCTATCACTTGCTGGTTCTAATACATTCATAACATATTGTAATGTTTCCAGTAATAAAGGCATGTCTGATGCTAACGAACTCTTTTCCCACTCGTCCTGCCAGTTTGTCCTTCTATCCTTACGTCCAAATATTAAACGTACATCACGAACTGTCTTTTCAAATTTCGCCAGAACAGTATTTAATTCATCTATATCACCGGCTTCTTCACGATCGGCTATTTTGATGTCTGTTACCAATTCAAGCAGTTGTCTGCTACTCATTGTTTGGCTGAAATAAGTTGATGCAAGTTCCGGTAATTGATGTGCCTCATCAAATATGATGACATCGGCCAATGGTAACACTTCACCAAAACCGCTTTCTCTTAAACTCATATCCGCCAATAACAAGTGATGATTGGTAATGACCAGATCAGCCTCCATTGCGGCTTTTCTGTTTTTGAACACATAACAGTTTTCAAATTTTGGGCATGATTGTCCGAGACAGTTTTCAGTCGTAGAGGTTATCAGGCTACGTACAGAAGAGCCTTCTTCAATCATACTTAATTCATTAATATCACCTATCGTAGTCTTAGAAGACCAAATAGCAACTTCCTGTAAGTCAGTCATTTGTTGATAAGTTAAATCCTTTGCATCATGTAGAGCGCTTTCCATACGTTGTAGACATAGATAATTTGCGCGTCCTTTTAACACTGTTGTTGTAACCGGCACCCCTAGTGCATCCAGGACTATAGGTAAATCTTTTTGCTTTAACTGATCTTGTAAATGACGTGTTCCCGTAGAAACGATTGTTTTTTTTGCTGATAGTAATACGGGAGCAAGATAGGCCAATGTTTTTCCTGTTCCCGTTCCTGCTTCACATATCAGGTCTTCACCTTTTTCAATGGCATCAACAATTGCTTCAGCCATTTCTTTTTGCTCCGGACGAAATTGATAGTCCTGAATTAGATTCGATAAAGAACCATTTCCGGAAAAAACATCAGAAACTGATTTCATGAAGATTGAATTTGGGGAAATAAAAACAGTGACAATGATACCGTTTAATATCGATATCTTAAACCTGAAACCTATATCAAAATTACTACACTTGCCAATACATCGTTAAAAGTTCACTTAAAATGCTCATTTATTATTAATAAACTCCGCTTTCTCGTTCACTTTTGCTGCGTTCGCTACATTTTTATATACGGTTTTTCTTATATCAGGAAGCTGTATTTGTCCAGACGGCACCTTTTTCGTGTCCGCCCTCTTCCGTCCATAACAATTCAGAAATAATTTTGAATTTATTAACGGTCATTGCACCTTTTTTATTCATGGCTTTCTTTTTTTCCAACTCATCAAGAATTTCTTCACGTCTCGCCATGTATATCTCTTGAGGCATAAACTCTGAATCCAAAATAACCAGCATAATGGCATCCCATTCCTGTTCAAGTTTAAGTTGACCAATTCGATGACCGGATTTCTTTTCATCAAAGATGGCCCTGCCTTTAATCTGGACCTTTAAGCGTTCACCATCATAATCAAAATAGGCATCATAGGCCCTGGTTTGATCATTATTCGGTTCAAGTTCCAGGATTGAAATTGCATCATTAATCGCTATTTCCGGAGTTACAGGTAAAGTCTTCCCTGTCGCCATACGGTATTCTTTAGCGATTCGTCGGGTTTCAGTAATTAGCTTATCAACTGAATAAACACCCATTATGTCTATAAGTCCTTAA
>JBNLAL010000217.1:0-3574 GCA_050302115.1 Gammaproteobacteria bacterium
ATTTCAAACAGATATATCGCTTTTATTGCATAAAAATTCATTCTTCCGACCTTACCAGGCTAACAAAGATTTCTTCCAAAGAACTTTCACTGGAATGCAGATCCTTAAAATCAATTCCATGTTCATTAAGTTTACGCATTAATGTTGCTATACCTGTATGCTCACGTTGTACATCAAAGGTATAAACCAATTCGAATCCATCAGCCATTAATTCCAATGGCTGATCATCAAGTTCGAAAGGAATTTTTTCTAAAGAATTTTGTAAGTGTAAAGTGAGCTGCTTTTTCCCCAGCTTTTTCATCAACGCCTGTTTTTCTTCCACGATGATGATCTTGCCTTTATTAATTACGCCAATTCGATCAGCCATCTCCTCAGCTTCTTCAATATAATGCGTTGTTAATATAATGGTTACACCTTCCTCTCTCAGGTTGCGTACCATTTGCCACATTTCCTGCCGCAGCTCCACATCGACACCCGCTGTAGGTTCATCAAGAAACAAAATCTTTGGCTCGTGAGATAACGCTTTTGCAATCATCACGCGTCTTTTCATCCCGCCGGACAATGACATTATCTTTGCATCTTTCTTTTCCCACAAAGAAAGGTCACGCAATACTTTTTCTACATATTGAGGGTCAGGCGGTTTGCCAAAAAGGCCTCTGCTAAAACTGACGGTATTCCATACATTTTCAAACATATCTGTTGCCAATTCCTGTGGCACCAGGCCAATCTTTTCCCGTGCAGCGCGGAAATCAGTAAGAATATTATGACCATCAGCCTGAATCTCGCCCTCGGTCGGATTGACAATGCCACAGATAATACTGATTAATGTCGTTTTACCCGCGCCATTAGGCCCAAGCAAGGCAAATATTTCTCCACGCTTAATCTCAAGATCAATATTCTTTAATGCCTGGAAGCCCGTATCGTATGTTTTATTCAGGCTTTTAACTGAAATTATCGGATGCACGTCAAATCCTTTGTTATTCTGTTCAACTAACAGTGTATTTTACATGCCCCTGTATATTTTTAATAACATCTATCACGGCCAGGTACGCCGGAACGATCAAAATGATAATAAGAAAAAGGCGGAACTGAAAAATATTATTTTATTAATTCGCTAATTTCTTCCAGTCTATTATCCCTGCCACAGGCAAATCGATAATACTTATACCTTAGCGGATTATGCTGATAATAATCCTGATGATAATCTTCTGCGGGATAAAACTCCTTGGCAGGTAATATCTGTGTAACAATTGATTTTTCTTTGCCGAGTTTTTCCTGCAGTTCATTTTTACTTTTAACAGCCAACTGTTTTTGTTCTTCATTTTTATAAAATATTGCGGCCCGGTATTGTGGCCCTTTATCGCAAAACTGTCCCTTGGCATCAAACGGATCGATATTTTTCCAAAACACATCCAGCAACTGTTCATAGCTAACTTTATCCGGGTCATAATCTATCTTGATGGCTTCATAATGGCCGGTTGTTCCAGAGGAGGTTTGTTTATAGGTCGGGTTTTTTACATGACCGCCCGTATAACCGGAAGTTGTACTGATAACCCCTTCCACTTTGTCATATGGCGGTTCCATACACCAGAAACAACCACCAGCAAAGACAACAGACTCTGTCGCTGCAAAGACATTAAAACTTATTAAAGAAAACAAAGAAGTAATTAAAAAAAATTTCATTTTACGATCTTAAATTTGGTAACTGTTCACTTTCAGGAATAAACTTTAATGCCAGACCATTATTACAATAACGTAACCCGGTTGGTTCCGGTCCATCTTCAAAAACATGTCCCTGGTGGCCACCACAACGAATACAGTGATATTCCGTTCGCGGCCAGATTAATTTCAAATCCAGTTTGGTATCTACACGCCCATTTATAGGCTGATAGAAACTGGGCCAGCCTGTTCCACTTTCATACTTTGCTTCCGATTCAAATAAAGGCAAATAACATGCAGCACAGATAAATGTTCCTTTTTCTTTCACATTATTTAAAGGGCTTGAACCAGGAGGTTCCGTACCTTCTTCAAACAGAATATGAAATTCTTTGCTGGACAAAAGCGCTTCCCATTCATCTTCTGTTTTTTTTAGCGGCGAAGTATCAAGAGAATTATTAACCGGGTGCGCGAAAACAAAATCACTTTTTACAATCAGTGATCCTAAACCGATGCTGCTTAAATAAGCTAAGAATTCTCTACGTTGCATAAAATATCTCCTAGGTTAAAGGTAGGACAAACGTAGAAAAAGACAGTTCAGCTTCGTTAATAACTAAACTGAAAAAATAATTGTAACTTTTTTTGTTTCTAGAGCGTCACAAAACGCTGGCAATTAAAGGGATATAGTGGTCAATCAACAATACTGCAAATAACAGCATCAAATAGAGAATGGAATAAGAAAAGGTTTTCATCGCCAGACGATCAGCATGATCATATTGCATGCGAATCGCATAATAGAGGAAACCGATATCCAGCATTATTGTACAAACCAGATAAAACAGCCCTGTCATTTGTACCAGATAAGGCAATATCGTCACGATACAAAGCACAATCGTATACAACAGAATATGCAAACGGGTAAATTCAACACCGTGAGTAACCGGCAACATGGGAATATCAACTGCCGCATAATCATCACGCCGATAGATGGCCAACGCCCAAAAATGCGGCGGCGTCCAGGCAAAGATGATCAGAAATAATAATAATGAATTGGGATCCAGCGTTCCGGTAACAGCAGTCCAACCCAGTACCGGCGGAGCGGCACCAGCGGCACCACCAATAACAATATTTTGCGGTGTCGCACGCTTAAGAAACATGGAATAAATAAAACCATAGCCAATCAAGGATATCGCTGTTAACGAAGCGGTAAGCGGATTAACCAGAAATGCAAGAATACCCATTGAGATAATGCCCAGAAAACAGGCAAAGATAATGGCATTTACAACGCTGACATTGCCCTTCGGCAAGGGACGACGCATGGTGCGCGCCATAATGGAATCGATGCGATGATCAACAACATGATTTATTGCTGCTGCTGAAGAAGCCGCCAAACCAATGCCAATGGTTCCCCATATTAAGGCATCAAAGGGAACCATGCCCGGCGCGGCCATAAACATGCCCACAACCGCTGTAAAGACGATTAATGAAACAACCTTCGGCTTACACAGAGCAACAAAGTCGCGCCAATTTACCTCACTTGTTTCTGTAATTGTCCGATTTTCCACTATAACTCTCTGATTTAATTATTATTTATTGGTATGCTCTGGTGCAGCAGGGTCACCAGGGACAGCAATAATAGCGCAGCTACCCCATTGTGTGCCACCGCAATATATAAAGGGAGATGCATAACTACATTTGCAATGCCCAGCGACACCTGTAGAAGCAACAAAATCAGCATGAATATGCCCGTTAAACGAATTGCACTGCCATCATAACGAATTGCCTTAATAGCAATAAATAAAAGTGTTAAAAACACAATAATCGCCCCAATTCGGTGAGACATGTGTATCGCTGCACGTGCTGCACCATGTAAAACCCCTCCTTCATAGTCAATCCCGAGTCCACGCCACAGAATAAA
>JBNLAL010000218.1:0-3561 GCA_050302115.1 Gammaproteobacteria bacterium
TTTTTCAAAGTCCATAGCTTCGCGGGTTATACCTTTTTCATCTTTGATCGGATCACTGGTTCCCGTATTTTCTTTAAACAAAATTCCCATTGGTGGCTGTTCACCTTCCTGCAAGGGTGTAAAGTAGTTTTCATCTTGCCAGGCGTGATCAGTAAAGTTGGGAACACTTTCCGGCTTCGCTGGTTGCGTAGCCTTTAATTCAGCAGCACATCTTTCATAATGCGGGGCAAGCACTTCATCGCTTAAACCTTCAGCATGATTATTCCAGTAACCGGTTTCGGCCCGTTCCAGCAGTGCCCCCCAAACATGACTGCCGCCACCAACATTTGACGTGCAAAGTGCTTTCATACCATCACCTATCCACATATCAAGATAGCCGTATTTATTAAGCGTGATACCGCGTTTGCAATTAAACGGCAGGTGCATGGAGCGCAGCACACTCAGCATGCCGCCATCGCAGGGTAAAGGTTTACGCGGCGCTATCTTTGCTTCGCGCACCGGAAGGGTATCGCGCCAGGGACCACGTTCAAGCAGGACGACACGCATATTCGCATCAGTTAAACGAGAGGCTACAACTGAACCGCCAAAACCACTACCAATGACGATGGCATCAATTGTTTCAGTCATCTCTTTTTTCTATTTCTTCCAGTTCTTCGATAGTGATTGTGCCACCCTGTGCTTCAGCCTTGCCTTGATCTTTTGGGGGTAAAATGGGTTGTAACTTATCCAGTTTTTTCCAGGCCGGTATGGGCGTTTCACAATTTTCCTGTGGAACATATTCTGACGTTTCGATTTTTTTATACTTATGTATATAGCGCGGACAGTTTTTCCAGATCTCGGTGATTTTAATACGAACAATCAATTGTGCTTCCTTGTATTCTGCGAGCAATGGATCATCGGCGTTGACCGATGCTTCTCCATAAGCTCTAACACGATGAGGGTTTTCAAAATCAATAAAGAGTAAACCCACTTGATTATTTGTATTGATGTTACCTAACGACAGGAACATGCCATTACCATCATAACTGGGAAAAGCTAAAGTGCTTTCATCGACGACTTTGATAAATCCTTTATTCCCCCCTTTATAAGAAACAGAAGGCCTCCCTTCATTATCAACCGTACTGAGAAAAAACATTTCCCGGCTTTCGATAAATGCCTTTTCTTCGTCCTCTATTGTGGAATGAACAATAATACTTTCTACAGCAGCGGCTAACTGACGGGTTTCAAATTGATCCTGGAGTTCTCTATGTTGCTCACTGTATATTTTACTCATTTTACGTTCTCCCTCAGGAAGTAATGCTGTTCAGTCTGGAATGTTGGAACAAATATTCTTCTTCTTAAACAGCTGCTTAACACTGAAAAACCAAGTCTAAGGTTGATTAGGTTCGTTACAATAGTCGAGATTTGATATACCTGTTATCTCGATATTAATTTCTTGTTATTTATATAATTAGCCATCCATTACGATACAAAAGTCAGAAGGGTGTACATTATGAGCAATCTCGCCACACCATCAAAAGATTTTCTGATGCAATTTAATCCTGCTGTCGCTATAACCTCCTGGGAAAAGCGGCTATCTGAAGTGATCACACCGATGCAGATCCAGTTGTTACAACCCGACAACTCATTCAATGCCTGGTGGCAACATATCGATCTCGATGCCATCAGTATTAATATTCACCATTCACCTGCACAACAAGTACGACACGATTTGGAACAAAGCCAGGACAAATACAAGAACAGTTATGATTTGCATTATATTACCCGCGGCAGTATTTCTGTAGTCCATGATGGTAACAAGTTCCACGTCCCTGAGGGCCACCTGGTATTGTTAAACCTGGAAAGGCCGTTTGTGTTGGATATGGATTGTCCTAATGAATCCATCGGCCTACATGTTGATGCAAGCTGGTTGCAACAGTGGTTACCCGATCCGGATGTATGGGTTGCACAAGCGATAGATGCTACTAAAGGCTGGGCTGCACCCTTGGGCACCTTGTTAAGAACTATCACCAATGAAGGGTTGGGTAACTTATCCATTTCCCGTGATAGCCTTAGCAATCATATCGGTGCTTCGATCTCGCTGTTAATGGCTGAGAATAAAAACCATTCGTTTATGAAACCTCAACGCGGCCTTTTCCAACGGCTCTACAAAGAGATAAAGGCCAATTATCATGATCCTGCATTTACTCAAGCTTATGCAGCTGAACAGTTGGGGGTTTCCAAACGTCATCTTCAAGCTGTTTGCGCCAGAGTCGGTACAACTTTTTCCAACTTGCTGATGGAAGTCCGATTGAAAAAATCCCGGGAAATGCTCGGTGACTGGCGTTTTCAATTTCATAATATTGGCGAAATCGCCTTCATGTGTGGATTTTTGGATCAGAGTCATTTTGCCCGTCGTTTTCGCATAGCATTTGGCATCAGTCCCAGCGCGTACCGTGAAGAATGTCCGGATCCGGTCGGCCACTACCCAAAGCTTCATAATCACCATTGACGGCCCGTGTTAAGTACGAGAGATTTATTCGTTTCCATCATTCCGCAATAATATTTACCGGGATTTGCTGATAGCCTCGTGCAATATTACTTAAACTTCGCGTTGGTTCGCTTGCTAATTCAAAGCGTTTAATACGCTTTGCCATGGCTTCAAAAACGCTGTTAGCTTCGAGCCGGGCTAACCACTGGCCGACGCAGGTATGAATGCCTGTACCGAAGCCCATGCTGACTTTTCCTTTACGTTGAATATCAAACTTATCCGGATTTTCAAACGCCCGTTCATCGCGGTTGGCAGAAGCAAAGGAGAATAACACGCGACTCCCTTTCGGAATCACTATGCCATCGCCTGCATCGACATCCCGTGTGGCTACGCGGGAAACATGTTGGAGAGGGGTTTCCATGCGCAGGATTTCAGTAAAGGCGTTATTGGCCAGCTCCGGATTTTCACGAAACAAATTCCATTGCTCCGGATTTTCGGCGTAAAGCAGAACGCCGTTGGAAATACCATAAATAGTTGTATCAAATGCTGCAACAATATAGCCCTGTAATAAGCCGCAAACGGCCGCTTTGGTCCATTCACCTTTTTTTGCCATGGCACACAGGTCGTAGCCCCAGCTATTGGGCGTAAACCCATCCGCGTCAAAAACCTCTTCAGCAACCTGGGTAATCTCACGGATGGCCTTCATCGAATTATCTGTGCGCTGATGTCCGGCCGGTCCGAGAGCATTAAAACTGTCTGCTGCAAGTTCTATCAAACGTGGTCTGACATATTCGGGCCAGCCGATTAAATCCATAACGACATTGATTGGCAGATCCTGGGCTATATCCTTAACCGCATCCGCCGTACCTTTTTGAATCAGGTTTTCGACCATGACCTCTGCCCGGTTATCAACATCAACTTTCACTTCGCTAAGTGCAGACTGGCGAAGCTGATCGTTAAAGAATTTTCGCTTTTCAGTGTGAACAGGAGGATCTTCGGAAATCAATGCTTCATTCCAGGCCTCGTTGACCTCGTCATTAAGGCCTATACCTTGCGCGGATGAAAAGGTTTTATAGTTTCTTACCCAGTTC
>JBNLAL010000219.1:0-3546 GCA_050302115.1 Gammaproteobacteria bacterium
GCACATCAATACTGAAATACAATTTTGCTTTTGCGATTTGTGTCATTTGTTTGGGGGTCGGTTCATAGGTTGCCGGGTTCTGACCAGGACCAACCATGACATTAACCTGCACCAGATCTCCACCAACACGCTCTACAAAATATTTTTGCGGCAAGATACTCACAAACACATTTACTTTTTCCAGCGCAAACACATTTAATGAATAAAACAGATTGCAAATGGCAATAAAAAAATAAAATCCTTTCATTTTTCCAACTAGCCCTTATCAACGTTAATACATTCCTGACAAAGGCCTTTTATCTCAACCATTTCATCCTGAATCCTGAATCCAAGACTACTTGCCTTTTTCATTAATAAATTACGAATATCCGGATCGTCCAGCTCGGCGACTATCCCACACTGCTGACAAATCAAAAATTGACTACTGTGGCTTTCCACAGGATTACCACAGCCCACATAGGCGTTGAGTGATTCAATCTTATGCACCAGACCTTCTTCCTGTAAAAAATCCAAAGCGCGATAAACTGTTGGCGGTGCCGAAGCACCTTGGTCATTTTTTAGCTGAGCCAGAATATCGTAAGCCTTGACGGGTTCATGACTTTGCCATACCAGTTCCAATACCCGTTGCCTGAGTGGAGTCAAACGCAATCCCAGCTCAGCACAATGTTTTTTTGCAGTCGCGATTGCCGACTGCAGGCACTTTTGATGTTTGTGTCCGGAGGGTTTAAAAGGACTTAATATATTATTTTTACTCAATTTTTATACTCGATTGACGTCGCTTTTGTAATGTTATAATGTAACATTTCTATATTGCATTTAAAACACTATGCGGACAAAAGTAAACATTAAATCGCTGGTTTTATTTTTGTTGTTGTCACAATTTGTGACACTTACACACGCTATCGAACATCAATTTGTTCCCAATGACCATGGACAATGCCTGATATGTGTTCACGTCAACGATGGACAAAATACTGTATTTTTTTCACCTGCATATGTAGCACCACAAGTTCTATCTTTTGAGAAACCTTTCACTACAACATTAAAGTACGATCTAAAACTTTCCTCACAACAAAGCATCCGTAGCCCCCCTTCTATCTCCTAATCAATTTTTTTGGCCGGTTCATGATCCGAACCGCAGAAATATTTTATTAATGGAGATCCATAATGAAGTTACACCATGTCTGTTTTTTATTAATGAGCAGTTGTCTCAAAACCGTTTACGCGGAAGAAACGAGTTCGCTGGATGAGTACATTGTTACTGCAAGACCTATCGGTCTACAGAGTATTGAACATATTGCACAACCCATAACAATCCTGAATGAAGCGGAATTGATAAAAAAACAATCCTCAAGTATTGGTGAAACACTCACTAACATTCCGGGCGTCTCGACCAATCGTTTTAGCCCGCTGGCCAGTCGCCCGGTCATTCGTGGTTTAAGCGGGACACGGGTAAAAATGCTGGAAAACGGTGTGGGCTCACTCGATGTATCAACGATTAGTGTTGACCATGCGGTCACGATCGATCCAATCCAGGCAGAACAAATAGAAATTTTTCGCGGACCATCAACATTGCTATACGGAAGTGGTGCTTCAGGAGGCCTGGTAAATGTAGTTACCAATCGTATACCTGAATATGTTTCTGACTTTAACGCAACGATTTATTCCAGCTATAACACTAATTCCCTAGAAAAGCTTATTTCATTCCAGAGCGAAGGCGGCTATGAAAAATTTGCTTTTCACCTGGATGCATTAAATCGTAATGCAAAAAACTACGCTTCTAAAAAAGGCCAGGTTGAAAACAGTTATTACGATTCCAGTAATTTCAGTTTTGGAAGCTCTTTCGTTGATGACTGGGGTTTCCTGGGTATGTCTTACGGGTATTTTAATTCAACGCATGCCGTTCCGCTGGACTCCAATACCCCGACTGAATTACCGTTCATTAAAACTCATCAGGATAGAATTGATCTTTCGGGGCGTTTAAAAAATCCCTTTGCCGGTATCCGTGCAATTTCCATACAGGCGGGTTATAACGATTACCTACATACCGAGTTTGAAGATGCGCTGACACCGGGAACTGTTTTTAGCAACGAACAACTTGATGGCAGAATCGAAATTCAACATAAGCCACTTGGCAAATTCAATGGCGTTGCCGGAACACAATTTGGTTATCGTGATGTCAGTGCCGTCGGAAATGAAGCCTTTCTGCCAAAAACGGGAACGACAACACTCGCTTTTTTTCTGCTCGAAGAAACTGATATTACCGATTCATTGCATTTCGAGATCGGTAGCCGCTATGAACATCAACAAAGCCATCCGGATAATTCAAGTGAGATTAACCATAATATATACAGCATATCATCCGGTATACATTGGCACCTGAATGATTTAACTGCTGTCAGTATTAACCTGAGTCGCAGTCAACGGGCCCCGGCCGCAGAAGAACTTTTTGCCAATGGACCACATGTAGCCACGGGCACGTTTGAAATTGGCCAGTCCAACCTGGATGTTGAAACGGCGAACAATATTGATTTGACCCTTGCCCGTGAATACGGCTTATGGCAATGGAACATGAACTTCTTCATTAATTTCATCGAAGACTTTATCTTTTTACAGGGACTGGATAGAAATAATGACGGGATAGTCGATAGCGTAGATGAAACCGGTACCGCGCCAGGTGGGTTTACACTTGTTCAATATCAACAAAACAATGCCATATTTTATGGCTTTGAAGCTGCAGCGAACATGAAGCTGTATTCTGGCAACAAGGGTGAACTAAATTTAAACCTGTTTGCTGATAATGTCCGGGCTGAACTCGAAAACGGCGACAATCTGCCACGCATATCCCCCGCAAGACTTGGAGCCGGACTGGATTATCATTTTCACAAGTTTACCGCGGGTATCGATTTTACAAACATATTCGCACAAAATGATAATGGTAAACTGGAAACAGATACCGGCGGTTATTCAGTACTGGATTTAAACATGAACTATAATGTGTATGAAGGTAAGACTAGTTTAAATACCTTTCTAAAGGCCGGTAATTTACTTAATGAAGATGGGCGGCTGCATACCTCATTTATAAAAGATCGTGCTCCAATAATGGGCAGGTCTTTGATGGTTGGGTTCAAGGCTGGATTTTAATACAATGAAAATTCATTACTACACGACGTACATTATACCTTGTCTAATTCGGTGACCGAAAATCAAATTAAATTTGATGAACAACTTGATGCAAAAGGCCTGAACTGTCCTTTGCCCATTCTGAAAACCAAGGTACTTCTCAATAAGATGCAGCCCGATGAAATACTGCTTGTTGAGGCAACGGATCCTCATTCGCAAGTTGATTTCGAGGCATATTGTGCCCGAACACATCATATTTTGCTTAAATCAGAATGTGATAATGGCATTTTCAAGTTTTTGATAAAAAGGACGGAAAGTCCTAAAAAGATTTAAAAATGACAAATTAGTCAAATAGATAAGTATTTTTTGAACTTCTTCACAAAAATTGCATTTAATACTGGCTTTTTTTTGGCATTTAGGGTT
>JBNLAL010000220.1:0-3544 GCA_050302115.1 Gammaproteobacteria bacterium
CCACTTACACTTTACCGACTTGTTTATAATAATCTCACTACATGTGATGTTTTCATCAATTGGAACAGAAAATTTGTCCAGACCAAAAGCTACCCCGGAACCTTCCGCTTTGATAAACGCTTCTTTTCTTGTCCAGCAACGGTAGAAAGCATCTCTTCTTTGTTGTTGTTCTACTTTTAATAGTTCTTCGTTTTCATGAGTACTAAAAAAACGTTTACCGAGAGAAGCATAATCAGTTGCAGAACTTATCTCCTCAATATCAACTCCCAATTGGCATTCAAGTCCAAAAGCAAGTAAAGCATAATCACCGGAATGAGAAATATTGAATTCAATTTGTTTATTATAAAATTTATTCTGGACAAACGGTTTACCATGTTCACCGTATTGAAAATGAATATCTTCCGGTTTTGTGTTAAGTAGACAACTCGATAATAAATTTCTCAAGATACCACGGGTAACAATAAACTGTTGTCTTTTACTTTTTATTTTTAATTTGTCTGCTCTGAGTTTTTCGTCTTCTGACAGAAAGGGAAAATAGACTTTATCATCAAACAAACTAAGTTGAACAAGATAAACCAGAATTTTATCTTCTAATAATTTTATTTGGGGAGGGAAATACTTTAAATAAGTATTCATACCAGTTCATTTTCCAACAAATACTGCTGCAAATGCTTCATTCCCTCATCAATGGAAATTACAGGTTGATAATTAAAATCGTTTTTTGCAGCTGAGAGATCAAACCAGTGTGATGTCGATAATTGTCTGGCAACAAAACGCGTCATTAACGGTTCGTTTTTTATCCTCAATACTGCATAGAAAAATTCCAGTAATGCGCCAACATTAAAGGCCAACACAGCCGATATTCTTTTATTAACCGGCCTTAATCTGGCTGCTTTAAGTATCTTGTTTATCAATTCTTCCATCGTGATCGGTTCACCATTACTAATAAAATAAGCTTTACCCGCACACTTGGCATTAGACATTAATTCATTGGCAGCAAGAATGTGTGCTAGCGCGGCATTATCAACATAACAGGAGTCCACTTTATTTTCCCGTTTACCCACTAACTTTAATCGTCCCGACTTGGCTCGTTGTACGACCCTGGGAACGAGATGTGTATCACCCGGTCCCCAAATAAGATGAGGGCGTAATGCAACGGTCTTCAATTTTTCATCATTAGATTGCAAGACAAGTTGTTCTGCCTCGGCCTTGGTCTTTTGATAGGCATTAAAAAAATGGGCGGCATAAGGTGTGGATTCATCAATACACACTTCATCTTTCCCATCAAAAACAACACTGGGTGTACTTGTATAAACCAGATAATTGATATTATTTTTCTTACAGGCATTAATTACGTTTTTTGTTGCCAGTACATTCGCCTGAAAGTATTCATCGTAATCACCCCATACCCCTGCCTTTGCAGCCACATGAAAAATAATGTCACAGCCCTGGGCAGCCTTATCAATATCATCCTGATTTGTCAGATCGCCCCTGACTGTTTCAACACCCCACTCATTTAAAAATGCATATTCCCCGCGTTGTATTGTTTTAACGCTATCCCCCTTGTCTAATAACGCCTTGACAATGGCACGCCCCAGGAATCCGCCGCCGCCTGTAACCAGGGCTTTCATGTCAGTTCTTCCATCGCCCACTTGGCCAGTTTCTCCCGCCCTATTTTTGCATTGTGGCGAATATCTACAGGAAAGCCGCTATGAAACAGCACGTTTTTTATATTTTTGGTAATCTCGTGACTGGCGGCTAGTTTTAACAACTCTTCTTTTAATTCTTTTTTATTAAAACGCTTATGTTCGGGTTCAACCTCAACACAAATCACAGGCATCGTTTTATTATTAATTTTTACTCCTACCAGCGCAGTTCTGAATACAAAAGGATGGGTATTAAAGATACCTTCGCAACAAATCGTATACAGCGTTTCAGACTCAGTAATAACTCGATGACTTTTTCGTCCACAAAACCATAGGCGATCTTCACCATCGATATAACCCAGATCACCCATACGGTGATAAAAACCTTTTTCAGTACTGATCTTTGCCAGGCCGGTTTCTTTATTACGATTGTAATAAGCACGTGTAACCTGCGGCCCCTGTACACATATCTCACCAATAGTATTTATCGGTAATTCTATATCGACATTCCAGTTTGGAATAACACCATCAGTGATTTTAATTATCCTGACATCAAGGCCGCTAACCGGTCTGCCCACACAAATGCCTTTTCCTTCATTCGTTGCCTTGGTAGTTTGATTGAGTATTTCATGACTACCAATCGAACTCACCGGCAAGGACTCTGTCGCCCCATAAGGCGTAAATATCTGTACGTCTTTTTTAAGCAGAGATTGATATCTTTGCAAAATAGCAGCAGATACCGGTGCCCCCGCTGATAACACTCTTTTTAATGAAGGCAATTTTATATTTTTATTCGCTCCCCATTTTCCTACACGATTTAATAGCGCCGGAGAACCAAACATGTTTGTACATTGATATTGATTTATCGCATTAATAATTTTTTCCGGGTTTACATGACCGGGGCGGGTAAAATCCATATCAGGAATGATTGCAGTCATACCCAAAGCGGGGGCAAATAAGGCAAACAAAGGGAAAGTCCCCAAATCAACCTCGCCCGGTTTGATATCATAAAGCTGTTTCAAGGTATTCACCTGCGCAGTAAAGTTAGCATGCGTATAAACAACACCTTTTGGAATCCCTGTACTACCGCTGGTAAAGAGTATCGCAGCCACATCAGTTGCCTTGGTTTCTGCAGCTATAAACTGTTGCTTTCTTCCAATTTGTTTGACCTTATCCAGATCAACAATAAAACGATTCAAGATTGGATTCTTACCAACCAGAACGTTTTTTTGAATGGTGCCACTGGCCCAGCCCAATACTATACGCGCTATATGGGCACTGCTGATTCCTATAAAAGCTTCGGCTTCCGCTTCAGCCAGACATTTACCCAGATTCTTAATACCAATTCCCGGGTCAACCGCAATCAAGATCGCTTCCAGTTTGAATAACGCAAAAACCAGGGCAAAGAAATCCAGACCGGGTTTCACCATCAACACTGTACGCGTTCCCTTTTCTATCCCACAGGCTTTTAAACCACTGGCAATAAGATCACTTTGTTCATCCAGTTGTTTGTAAGTATAGGCATTGTTATAGGAAGGTTTGGATTGTACACGTTTAGGCTGGACAACTATCGCATAGGTGTCCGCTTGAGTTTTTGCCATAGCAGGCAAATGTGAAGCGATATTTGCCGTAATCATAGGACCTTATTTTACAGGATTTTTTTCAAGAAAGTTTTGTATTACCGGAATGACTTCATCACCGGCATCTTCAAGCAAATAATGTCCGGCATCATATTCATGATATTCAGCATCAGGCATACGACGTTTCCATTCTGCAAGAAAGTCTTTGTCAAAAACAAAATCATTTAAGCCCCAGCAGATTAAAACAGGTAGTTTTTTAAACTGATCCAGATTTTTATCAACCTGGTCAACCATCTCATAGGAAATATGATTTTTATC
>JBNLAL010000221.1:0-3540 GCA_050302115.1 Gammaproteobacteria bacterium
CTGTTCCACGTGATGCTTTAGTAATTCGTCAATCGGGCATGATCATATATAAAGTTAATGGAGACAATACCGCTCAATTGATACCGGTAGAAACGGGTATATCGAACGCAACACATATTCAAATCATCGGTAATATTAAGGAAAATGATAATATTGTTGTGCGTGGTAATGAAAGATTACGCCCGGGACAAAAAGTACAAATAGTGAGTGGTTCGAATAGCTAGTGGATATTACACGCGCTTGTCTGGGTAATCCTGTTGCTTTATTAGTGGCAGTGATTCTTATATTGATTTTTGGAACCATCAGTTTATCTCGTTTACCGATTCAATTAACTCCTGAACTCGAACGTCCTGAAATAACTATAACAACTACATGGCGAGCTGCAGCGCCGAATGAAGTTGAAGCAGAAATTGTTGAGCCGCAAGAAGATGTTTTAAGGGGGTTGCCTGGCTTAACAGAGATGCGTGCACAAGCTAATGAGGGAAGGGCGCAAATAAACCTGACGTTTGCTGTCGATATGGATATGCGTCGTGCCCTGATTGAAGTCATGAATCGTCTAAACCAGGTTTCCGATTATCCTGACGATGCGGATGAACCTTCTATCAGCACCGTAGGACAGGATGCTAGAGCTATTGCCTGGTTTATTATAAAAACAACAAATGAAAACCAGAAACCGATTAGAACCTATAAGGATTATGTTGAAGAGGCAGTACAAGCCCGGTTTGAACGAATTCCAGGTGTTGCTCGTTCTGAGATTTATGGTGGTAGTGATAAAGAACTCAGAATTACGTTTGATCCCTATAAAGTTGCAAATCGCGGAATTGAATTAGCTGAGGTCATGCAGTTGGCATCGACCAGCAAGGATGTGTCAGGTGGATTTGCTGATGTAGGGAAACGTGAATTCAGCATTCGATTTGCTGGCAAGTATGATGCAAGTGATCTGGGAGATATGATTCTTGAGTGGCGTGATGGTAAACCGGTTTATCTCCGTGATGTTGCTGTAATAGAAGAGCGTTTTTCGGATAAAGATAGCTTTGTATTAACAAAAGGTTCTTTATCAATTGCCATTAATGCACAAAGGGAAACGGGTGTTAATGTTCTTCAAGTGATGGAAGGACTGCAAAAAGCAGCAGAAGAATTAAATAATGGTCCGCTTAAACGAGCGGGGCTGACAATGGAACAGGTTTATGATGAGACTATATACATTCATCGTTCCATAGAAATGTTACGCAATAACCTGAGTTTGGGTATTACTCTTGCGGTAATTGTATTGTTTTTATTTCTTTTAAAATTTCCTGCTACATTAATTGTTGCCACTTCCATTCCTATTTGTCTCGTTGCCAGTTTTAGCGTTATGGATATAACTGGTCGAACCCTGAATATTATTTCATTGGCTGGTCTGGCCTTCGCAGTAGGTATGGTGCTCGATGCTTCTATTGTTATTTTGGAAAATATAGTTCGATTAAGGGAAAAGGGTTTGCCGGCTGAAAAGGCTGCCATACAGGGGACAAATCAGGTTTGGGGGGCACTATTAGCTTCAACTGCAACAACCGTCGCCATATTTTTGCCGGTTGTGTTTCTGGGAGACGAAGTGGGTCAATTATTTTCTGATCTTGCAATAACGATCACTGCGGCTATTTCATTATCCATGTTAACGGCGATAACCGTTGTGCCAACAGCATCCAAACTGTTTCTTGCACATAAAAAATTCATCGATCCATATCATAATCTTTGGCATACCATCTCTGAACTGATTATGACGTTGACCAATACACCGTTACGTCGTTTTTTATGGATAGCTATATTGATTACGGTTCCGCTGTTGATTATGTTTCAATTGAAACCCAAGGCAGATTACTTGCCTGATGGTAACCAGAACCTGGCTTTTGCCTTTATCCTGCCACCACCAGGCGCCAATATTGAGACAATTGAAAAAGAAATGGGGAAGATTGTCGCTGAAAGAATGCAACCACATGTCGATGAAAAGGAAGAACCCTTTATCAAACATTACTTTTTTGTCGCATTTTCTCGGGGTGTATTTATGGGGGCACGTGCAAAATATGATAAAGATGTAAAGGAGCTTGTACCCTTGATAGACTCCGTCGTGCAAGGATTTCCTGATTCGATTGCTTTTGCCAAACAGGCTTCGCTTTTTCGTGGTTTTGGTTCCGGCCGAACAATAGATATGAATATTCAGTCCAAGGATTTGCCGGCTCTAATGGATGCCGCACTACAGGCGTTTATCGCGGTGACGCCTCTTTATCCCAATACACGTCCACGTCCTGGCCTGGAACTCGCACAACCTGAATTACGACTGATACCGAATGAACGTCGTATATCAGAAGCAGGCTGGAATAGATCGACACTTGCAGCGTTATCACAAACATTGGGTGATGGACGTTATGTCGGTGATTATTTTAATGGTGAAGAGACACTGGATATCATTCTCAGGGCAAGTCCCTGGGAAACACCGGAGGAACTGGAAAGTATTCCTGTAATGACTGCCGATACGGGTGTTTTACCACTCAGTGAGTTGGTAAAAGTCGTTAGAACAGCGGGCCCGGAACAAATCAGGCGAATTAATCGTCGTCGAACTGTAACACTGGAAATATCTCCACCCCCAAATATATCTCTGGAAGAATCGTTAGAAATAATAAAAAGAGAAATTGAACCGCAAGTATTGGAAAAGTTACCGGTTGATGGTGATATCCAATATGGTGGCACAGCTGATAAATTAACCACAGCATTGGAAAACATGTCGGGAAGTTTTTTATTAGCTATTACTATCTTGTATTTATTAATGAGCGCAATGTTTCGTTCATTTAAAGACAGTTTGCTTGTTTTACTATCTATTCCATTGGCAACCTTTGGCGGTGTATTGGCTCTATATATTATCAATCTATTCAGTTTTCAGCCGATGGATTTATTAACCATGATTGGTTTTATTATTCTTTTAGGACTAGTGGTTAATAATGCAATTTTACTGGTGTACCAGGCACGAATTTCTGAAAGAGAAGGTAACAGTCGTGAAAATGCAGTAAGAGAAGCAGTTTCGTTGAGATTACGTCCAATATTAATGAGCACATTAACAAGTATTTTTGGCATGTTGCCGTTATTGTTAATACCTGGTGCCGGTACAGAGCTATATCGCGGTTTGGCAGGTGTTATTGTTGGCGGAATGATGGTAAGTACATTCTTCACATTAATTTTATTACCAAGCATGTTGCGAATAGGAGAAGGCAAGCTTGTTAAAACAGGATAAATAAGCATGCTAGATGTCACAATTTATGAATTAGTATTGCGACTGCTATACAATTTGTGAAGTTTTAGAATTAAAATATATATTAATTATGTGGTTACAAAAATTATTTATTATATTTGTTAGCATTTTTCTGCTTGTATCTTCTGTACAGGCGAAGCGTTATGTCCTGACAGATTCTGGCGATACGGTTGTAGGAGAAGTTGATTTTACTCAGGCTAAAGGTAGGGATACTTTACTGGATATCGGGCGCAGGAATGGCTTTGGTTATCACGACATGA
>JBNLAL010000222.1:0-3514 GCA_050302115.1 Gammaproteobacteria bacterium
ATAAGTGCCTGACGTTGTAGTCCGGTTTCCGCGCGCATCCAATGCCATTTGGGTGGGATGATAGGCTCCGCCTGGCAAGCTGTTGAAGCTAAAACAAGCATTAGAAATAAAATTAATTGGCAGCAAAGTTTCATTGCTTCTTCTTTACGTGCATCACCGGTTAGTTTTGCAAGTTTTATCTGGGTTAATTCTTTACTAAGTTGTAAAGCATTAAGTAAATCACCAAAATCAGATGCAATGGTCTCCGCATCTTCACGGGAACCACTTTTTTGGAGACTGTTTAACTCAGATACAATTATAGGTTTGAATTTTTCAGTGAGCTCAGCAAGTAGCGCGCTATTAGGTTTCAAGCCGGCCAGTTCAACAATGGAAGCTTCTTGCTGCTTAAAGTCTGATAAACCTGTAAGTTGTTCTTTTACATTACCCAGTTCACTTTCAAGCCTCGCAATGGTTTGTGTTTTAACTATTTTGTCTTTTAAGTCGATTAGGCGTTGGTCAGCACCTTCAGAAAAATCAATACCGGATTCAACCAGTGTTAATGCAGAATCTAAATCATTGGCGTCTAATTTTTCCAGTGCCAGTAATCGATAGGCATTGCTTGGAGAAGTGTCTTTAAGTAAAGGATTGTTCGGGTCAACTTTACCAATTTTTTCCAAAATACTTTTTGTGTTACCAATTAAACTTTCATCGTTTAATGCGGCAACGTATTCTGTTGTCAGATTGCTAATTACACGTTTTTTACTTTCGCTTAAAAGTTTGGTTTTTTCCTGTAGATAAATTGAGTCAGGATAAAATTCTTCAATTTCTTTTAAGACGCCTTCAGCATTATTAAAGTCATATGTTTCTTCAGCTGAAGCAATAACGTCACCCATTTTATCACTGAAGTAGTTTTGAATTTTGTCTTTGGCTTCATCAGCAACAGATGCTTGATCAGCTTTTTCAAGCAATCTCATTTCTTCAAGTTTGGCAACAATAATCTGTTCATTGCCCGAATTGATTTCTTCAACTATTCCTTCAAGTTCTTTTTGATGTAAATAATTCATTGCGGGTGTTATCAACATCAAACCAATGATTATTAGAACTCCAGCTGCAATTACAAACGGGTTCTTATGCCATGTTGCCTTACCTGCTAATTCTTCAACGAAATGTTCAACAGTTGGGCTTCTATCTTCACGGCGAAATGCAACTGCACGACGTAATGCACGATTCTGTTTTTTATTTAGTGTTTTTATATAAGGAGGAACAAGGTTATTTTCCATGGCCTTGTTCGCAGGTAATTTATTAAAAGGGTGTTTACCTGTTAATAGTTCATATGCAGTACAACCCAGAGCATAGGTATCATCACGTGTGTCTGGTTCAGCGCCTTCCAACATTTCCAAAGATGCATAGGCAGGAGTCAAGGCACCTAATTTGCCTGGATCGAATAATGTTTTTTCAGCTTCACCGGTAACCGGATTTTTAACAGCTCGTGCGATACCAAAGTCCAGTGTCTTTACAGTACCATCATTACATAGAAAAGCATTACCGGGTTTAAAGTCAGAATGAACCAGACGTCGTTCATGCGCATAAATCAAACCTGCGCCAAGTTGTTTAATAATGTCGTACGCTTCATCAAAAGGTATGCCACCCTTAGGACGTACTTTTTTCTTGATGAAGTCTTTAAGTTCCATACCCTCCATCAATTCCATTGTGATGAATACAGGTGTTCCCGGGCCACCTACACGGTCGAAGTCATAAATGGTTGCAATATTAGGATGAGCCAGTTTTTGTTGACGGCTGGATTCACGTTGAAGAGAGATAAAAGCTTCAGGGTGATCTTTGAAGTCTTCGTTTAAGAGTTTTATAGCGACATGAGGTTTTTTATCTTTGGCTTCCGCTTTTAACAGGTCAAGTGCTTTATACACTTTACCCATACCGCCAATACCCAACACTTTCTCAAGCTTAAAGCGTTGTTTAATAATGGAACCTTCACCATAACCACCAGTTAAATCTCCTACAGGAACATTAGGATCATTCCACTCTGTTCCAGTCGGTCCCGTTGCGGAGGTAATTGATGGTGTCGACGTATCAGAACCAGGCAGGCTTATGTCAAAATCGACGCCTGTTCCAGCATTATTGTCTGTTGTACTAGCTGCTTTTTCTTCTTCACTCATGACAACAGTTGAATCACCAGTTGGTTTTTCAACGGATTGCATGGTTTTGTCTTCGCTATCGATATTTTCAGGTGGAGATGTTTCCGATATTGAATCTTGTGCAAAGACGGTTGAGTCTGCACTACCTGATGCAGGACCACCTTCAGTCTCGCTGGCATGAGCACGTCTGAATGCATTAATTTGACGTTTTAATTGGGCGTAGCTTTTATCATCCAATTTATTTTGGTCAAAGATTTCATCAAGCTGCGAGAGCATCTTGTTAGCAAATTGTGGCGACTTATTCAGTAATACATCGACCTGTTTCGATAAAGATTCTAGCTTCAGTTCGCCTTTTGCTAATGCTTCAAGTGCGGTCTTAAAGTCAGCCACTGGATTGCTCCTTACAAAAAATTCTATTTTTTTCAGGTATAGTCATCAATCTATATCAATAATAATAGCTGTAACGTTGTCACCTGCACCACGGGATAAGGTTAATTCAACCAATTCTTTACATGTTTCCTCAGCGGTACCTTTTTGTAATATGTCCTGAAATTCTAAATCTACAATATGTTTGGTTAAGCCGTCACTGCAAAGGAGATATCTATCACCATGTTGCATTTCCTGTATATCCATATCGAGAAAAAAACTTTGAGTTGCGCCAACTGCGCGTGTAATCATATTTCCATGCGGATGAATTGCTGCTTCTTCACGTGTAATTAAACCTTGTTCAACATATTGTTCGACCTGTGAATGATCCGTTGTCATCTGTCTAATTACTCCATCTCGTAATCGATAGAGTCGACTGTCACCTGCCCATAAATAGACACAGTATTTTTCGTAGGTGACAAGGATGACGACAGTGCTTCCTATAGTCGTTCGTTTTGTTGATTCCTGCGCTTTCTCTATCAATTTTTGATTGACGGAGATCAAACGATCTTCAATATCATCAATATATCTATCTAGTGATATTCCTTCGTGCACCTTTTTAAGGGAATTAACAATCATTTGACTAGCGACGTCGCCTGCAGCATGTCCACCCATGCCATCGGCAACAACCCACATACCTACTTCTGGTCGTTCAAGCATGGAGTCTTCATTATGTTTCCTGACTTTACCTACATCGGAAATACCATAGGAATGCCATGAAAGTGGTTTATTGTTATTTTTTTTGTCGGCTACTGGCATTTTTCAGGTTTCCTGACTTTGGGGATGGTTGTTTTTGCCAATAAAATCATGATGACATTAGTGTAAATGCAACGACCTCAGTAGGGCCTTCAGAAAATGATTTACCAAGACTTATTTCGCCGTTGGAAGTAATGGGCATTTCTTCTCTTCTTAAAAAGGCATCCTCCGAGTTTTCAAGTTTTACATGGGTACCGTTT
>JBNLAL010000223.1:0-3497 GCA_050302115.1 Gammaproteobacteria bacterium
TGTTGACGTCCTAGGCCGCCAATCGCACGGGCACGCCCCGTTCGGCCATCACCCGCTTGGTTTCTTCTATTGTATACTCGCCGAAATGAAAAATACTGGCTGCTAATACTGCGTCCGCCTTACCATAGAGTACACCATCGGCTAAATGTTCCAATGAGCCTACACCGCCGGATGCAATGACTGGAATGTTGACCGCCTCACTGACCGAGCGGGTGAGTTCCAGATCGAAACCATCACGAGTCCCGTCACGATCCATGCTTGTTAATAAAATTTCGCCAGCACCGTACTCGGCCATCTTCTTTGCCCAGGCAATTACCTCAATCCCGGTCTCGTTACGGCCGCCGTGTGTGAATACTTCCCAACGAGCAGAGGTTTCTTCCTGGCTAACACATTTTGCATCGATTGCGACAACAATACATTGAGAGCCAAATTGTTCCGAGGCTTTTTTAACAAATTCAGGATTTTTAACCGCTGCAGTATTGATGCTGATCTTATCTGCACCTGCATTTAGCATCCGCTGAATATCATTAATTGTACGAATGCCACCGCCAACGGTTAACGGGATAAATACCTGGCTTGCAACGGCCTCAACCACATGGACCATGGTCTCGCGATCATCGCTGCTGGCCGTAATATCGAGAAAGGTAATTTCATCAGCACCCTGTTGATCATAACGTCTGGCCACTTCGACCGGATCGCCAGCATCACGGATATCAACGAAACGGACGCCTTTTACGACGCGTCCATTGTCTACGTCAAGACAGGGAATTATGCGTTTGGCGAGTCCCATTAATTCTTGTCATAGGTGCAGGCTTCATCAGCATACTTTTGTGCCTCAGCAAAATCGAGCTTACCTTCATAGATTGCGCGGCCGGTAATTGCACCATAAATACCTTCTTCGCCGGCTTCACAAAGAGCACGAATATCGTCCATATTTGTAATTCCGCCGGAAGCAATAACGGGGATTGTTATATTTCGGCATAATTTAACAGTAGCCTCTACATTTACGCTGTTCATCATGCCATCCCTGCCAATATCAGTAAAAATGATTGCAGCAACACCCTCCTCTTCAAATCGTTCTGCCATATCAGCGGCATCGTGATGTGAAAGTTTGGACCAGCCGTTGGTGGCTAGCTTGCCGTCTTTTGCATCCAGACCCACGATGATGTGACCGGGAAACTCAAGGCAAACATCTGATACAAAATGAGGTGTGGTGACAGCGCGTGTGCCGATGATGACATAAGTAACGCCAACATCAAGATAGGTTTGAATGCTATCTTCATCGCGAATGCCTCCCCCGACTTGCAGCGGAACATCAGGAAATGCTTCAGCGATAGCATGAACCACATCGGCATTGCTAGGCCTGCCATTTACAGCACCATCCAGGTCGACTATATGTAGACGTCTGGCGCCGGCCTGAATCCATCTATCTGCCATAGCGACCGGGTCGTCCGAATAAATGGTTTCCTTATCCATTTGCCCCTGGCTGAGGCGAACGCATTTTCCATTTTTAATATCAATTGCTGGGATAATTAACATGATTAGTAATAATGATGATTAATAGCGTTTATACAAAACTAATTTGTGGATGTAATAAATAGAAATCTGATTCTATTATTTTTCTATGGGCGTTATTAATAATTGAACTAGATCAAATTATAGGACGATATTTACCGGATAATAAAGTATTTCCTTCGCTTAATTTTAGTGGGCTTCGTCCCAATTGTTGCCGTGACCAATATCCACATCGAGCGGCACCTTCAAAATGTCATTTTCTGTCATACGTGTTTCGATTTCTTTGGTAAATGATTCAAGTTGTGAATTAGCAACTTCAAATACCAGTTCATCATGCACCTGCATAATCATTTTTGCATCAATTGCAGTATTTTGTAACCAATTATCAATATTTATCATTGCCAATTTAATAATATCTGCCGCAGTTCCCTGCATGGGTGCATTAATCGCTGTCCTTTCTGCATATTGGCGGCGAGCGGCATTGCGAGCATTGATCTCAGGTAAATAAAGACGCCTGCCATAAACCGTTTCAACATAACCCTGATCCTTTGCCTTTGATCGTGTTTCATCCATAAACGTTTTTACGCCCGGGTAACGCTCAAAGTAAAGGTTCACATACTCCTGAGCATCGCCTCGTTCTATACCCAATTGTTTGGCTAAACCAAAGGCCGACATTCCATAGATCAAACCAAAATTTATCGCTTTTGCAGCACGCCGTTGTTCGGAACTTACATCATCAACACTTATGCCAAAAACTTCGGCTGCAGTGGTTTTATGAATATCGAGTCCTTTTTCAAAAGCATCAAGCAAGCCTTTATCACCGGAAAGATGCGCCATAATACGTAGTTCAATCTGGGAATAATCTGCCGCAACCAATGTATAACCCTCTGGCGCAATAAAGGCCTGACGTATTTTCCGGCCTTCCTGTGTCCGGATAGGGATGTTCTGCAGATTAGGATCCGAGGAAGATAACCTGCCGGTAGCGGCTACTGCCTGGTGATAAGACGTGTGTACTCGGCCTGTTTGTGGATTAATCATTTGCGGTAATTTTTCTGTATAGGTTGAACAGAGCTTACTCAAACTGCGGTAATCAAGAATTAGTTTTGGTAATTCATAATTTTCAGCGAGTTCCTGCAGTACAGATTCCGCTGTCGACGGTTGACCTTTTGGCGTTTTGGAAAGCACAGGTAGTTCCATTTTCTCGTATAGAATAGTCTGGATCTGTTTTGGCGAACCAATATTAAAGGTTTCTCCGGCTAGATCATGAGCCTTTCTCTCGATTTCCTGCATTCGTTCTTTTAAATCATGTGCCTGACCCATCAACATGGTGGCGTCGATAACAACCCCGTTTCGTTCAACCTTCCCGAGGATTTTTAATAGAGGCATTTCAATCGTTTCGTAAACTTTTTCCAGGGATTTTTCTTTTTTTAATTCTTTGGATAAAACTGAATGGAGTTTTAAAACGATATCGGCGTCTTCAGCGGCATAGGGAGTTGCTTCCTCTATTTTTACCTGGCTGAATGGAATCCGTTTTACACCTTTGCCTGCGACATCCTCATAGTGAATGGTTTCTATATTTAAATAATTTAATGCCAGCGAATCCATATCATGTCGACTGGCTGTACTGTTTAATACATATGATTCCAGCATGGTGTCGTGCTGAATGCCTGTCAGCGTAATGTCGTAGTTGGCCAATACGTGCAGGTCGTATTTGAGATTTTGACCAAGCTTGGCTTGATTGGGGTTTTCCAGTAAGGGTTTGAGCCGTTCCAGGACGATGGTTCGATCGAGCTGATCGGGCGCCCCCGGATAATCGTGCGCCAAAGGTACATAAGCGGCTTTGCCCGGATCGACCGCAAACGATACGCCGACAATTTCAGCGTTGGCGTAATTCAGGCTCGTGGTTTCGGTGTCGAAAGCGAACAGGTTGGAATGTCGAAGCTTATCAAGCCAGCTGTCAAAATGCTCTTCAGTCAGAACCG
>JBNLAL010000224.1:0-3477 GCA_050302115.1 Gammaproteobacteria bacterium
ATCACTGAATCGCGAAACACGCTGGAGCAAAATAGGCGTTGTGATTAATGAGAGTTTTGATTTCCGTAGTATGTCGCAAAGTGTATTGGCGACGAACTGGAAAAAGGCGACGCCGGAAGAACGTCAGCGCTTTGTTGAATTTTTTTCCCAATATCTGGAAGAAACCTATCGAACCAAGATTGAATCTTATACCAACCAAAAGGTGGAGTATGTTGGTGAAACTATTCGTGGTAAACGTGCTGTAGTTGAAACTTTGATATTAACCGACACTACGGATATTCCGGTTAACTATAAATTGAAAAATAATAATGGCGAGTGGTTCGCCTACGATGTGGTTATTGAAGGCGTTAGTCTGGTAAATAATTACCGTAGTACTTTTGCAGCAATTGTAAATAATGATGGGATGAATGGATTAATCGATGATATCCAAATGCGTATCAAGAAGCACAAGGAAGCTGAAAAAGAGACCACCACTACTGAAATTTCTGAAGATAGTTAATTATTTCTTCGATTCAAAGATATATTTGCTGATCAATTCTTCCAGATTGATGGAAGGTTCGGTTTCAACGATCTCTTCCTCGCTATCCAAAATTGTCTCGCTGCCTCCTGGAGAAATTTTTATAAACTTGTCTCCAATGATACCTGCTGTTCTGATTGAAGCGGTGGAGTCATCAGGTATTTTAATTATTTTTGGTAAACTGATATCGACCACAGCCAAGTATTCTTCCGGATCGAAGGTGATCTTTTTTACTTTACCTACAGTTACACCTGCAAGCTCAACGTATGCACCCTCTCTTAAACCGGATGCCGAGGTAAATCGTGCCTTAATAATGTAATCATCGTTATCGAATAAACCAATGTCGCCCAGGCGTAGTGCGAGAAAAGTTATTGCAATAATGCCTGCCAACATAAACAAGCCGACTAAAAGTTCTGTATGTTGTCTTTCTTCCATAAGTACAGTTTACAGTATCAAGGCACTGAGTAAATAATCGCTAAACAGGATAGCAATCGATGAAAGCACAACGGCCTCGGTAGTGATACGACTGACACCTTCCGAGCCATATGCCCCTCGTTTGTCTTTATGTAAATGAAACCCCATATCGCAGGCTATCCAGACGATTAATAAGCCAAAAACAATTGATTTGGTAAATCCCATAACCAAGTCACGAATCAATACAGTATCAGACATACTTTGAAAATAAGCACCAGGGCTGACTCCAAATAATATGACTCCAACAAAATAACCTCCAAAAATACCAACAAGAATAAAAATAGCAGTTAACAGGGGGACAGAGATTAAGCCTGCAAGGATACGTGGTGCAAAGAGATAACGATAGGGGTCAATGGCCATGCATTCCAGGGCATCTATTTGGTTGTCGACACGCATAATACCTATTTCGGCACACATTGCAGAACCGGCACGCCCAATAATCATGAGTGCGGTTAAAACAGGCCCCAGTTCCCTGATCAGGCTTAAACCAACAGCAGACCCTAACAAACTTATCGAACCGAATCGTAATAAAGTATCATAAAACTGTAAGGCTAAAACCATTCCGACAAATAGTCCTGCAACAATAATGACAAGCATCGAACGTGCGCCGATAAAAGCAATCTGTTTTAACAGGCGGTGTATTGAATAGGGTGGAGAAAAAATTGTAGTGACTGTTTCTATCAAGAATATACCAGCCAGGCCAAGACGACGGATTTTGTGTAATAAAAACTTTGCGGGCGTAATTTTTATGGTTTCCATTTAATCACGTGTAAGTTTATTTAAATATTCATCAGCATTTACAGTATTATTTGCTGAACGACGATGCAACATATTCAGTATACGAGGGTCATCACTTTGTTTAATCTCTTCCCTGGTTCCAGTTATAATCTGTTTGCCCTTGTCAATTACAGTAATTCGATCGGCAATCTTAAAGGCACTTTCCAGTTCGTGTGTGACGACAACAATTGTCATATTCATCGCATCGCGTAATTGTAAGATAAGATCATCAAGTTCGACTGAAGTAACGGGATCCAGACCGGCGGAAGGCTCATCAAAAAATAATAACTCAGGATCCATAACCACTGCTCTGGCAAGTCCGGCACGCTTTAACATTCCTCCGGATAATTCTGCAGGCATTAATGTTTCTACATTATCCAGGTTCATTAGCTGCAATTTAAGTCGTGACATAATTCGAATAGTTTGCTTATCGAGCCGGGTATGTTCATGTAAAGGTAATTCAACATTTTCGAGTAAAGACATTGAACTAAACAACGCACCATTCTGGAATGCAACACCAATTTTTTTACGTAGTTCAAATATCTGGTGGCGATCCAAATCGGTAATTTCCTTGTTGAGTAATTTTATTGAACCGGATTCAGGTTTTCTTAATCCGAGCATGTGTTTAAGTAAGGTACTCTTGCCTGATCCACTCTGTCCCATGATGACCATTATTTCCTTATGGACCACATTAAGATTGATATCGAACAAAACCTGTTTTTCACCATAAAAGGTGTTCAGATCTTTTATTTCGATGACGTTTTGTCCTTCAAGGTTTTCCATAATAGAGCAACATTATTATTGTGAAGCTTATGATGCCAGAAAAAGGAATGTCTGGCACGACTGACTACGGGGAAAACTTATAAGGATGAGTTATTGTTCAGACGTGAAGTGATTTGATTGGCCAGTTCTTCTGATTTTGATTGCTCTGTCTCCGACAGTTGTTGCTGTAGCATATCTCTTCTACGGATATCCATGGCGTTACCATTATTGGCAACAACCTGATACCAGGCCAGGGCCTGAATCTTATCTTGTTCAATTCCATTTCCGTTTAAATACATAGTTGCCAGATTACGTTGAGCAATCGTATAACCTTGTTCGGCAGCCTTTCTGTACCACTCTGCAGCTTGTTTATAATCTTGACGGACACCTTCACCATAGGCATAAGCTACACCAACTTTATATTGTGCCAATGCATAACCTTTTTCAGCAGCTTCGAGAAAATAATTAAATGCGGTACGGTCATTTTGTGCTACACCATCTCCAAAGGCATAAGCCAGTCCTAATTCATACTCTGTTTCTCCTGTATCTGAAGACGATATTTCATCTGTTACTGGAGTGTCTGAAATGACCATTAAACGATCAGAACTTTCTGTTGTGTTTGATTCGTAATATTCGGTTTCTGCCTGGTCTGTTTTTCTCAAATTTTCCAGGTTTTGTTTAGCAGCAGAGTGACCCTGTTCTGCTGCCAGGGCATACCATTCAGCGGCTTGACGGTCGTTTTGGCCAATGCCTTCACCGAGTAAAAACATATTACCCAGGCTGTATTGTGCGTCGACATTACCCTGTTGGGCAGCACGCCGATACCAAAGGGCTGCTTGAGTGTAATCCTGTTTAACACCATTACCTGAATAATAGAATGTACCGAGCTTATTCTGTGCCTCGGGGTTACCTTGTGTTGCAAGCGGACGAAGTTGTTCTATATCGTT
>JBNLAL010000225.1:0-3452 GCA_050302115.1 Gammaproteobacteria bacterium
GGAGTATCATTCAGAGTAACGCTGTGACCGATACGACGTAATCCTAAACCAGTAACACAAGCCTTATGCTTTTGTATGCGACGATTAGTGCTTTTGGTCAGGGTAACTTTTAATTGTTTTGATTTCGCCATCTTAGCTCACCACTTCTTCCACTTTTTTACCGCGCTTGGCAGCAATCTGTTCTGGAGACGACATTGATTTCAAACCTTTAATCGTGGCACGAACCACATTAATTGGGTTTGTCGTACCAATCGATTTAGCTAAAACGTTATGAACACCTACCACTTCAAATACCGCACGCATCGGCCCCCCGGCAATAATACCGGTACCTTCTGAAGCGGGTTGCATATAAACCTTTGCAGCACCAAATTCTGCAGTAATTGGATATTGAAGCGTACCATCCTTAACAGGCACAGAAACCATATTGCGACGTGCATCTTCCATCGCCTTTTGAATTGCAAGGGGCACTTCACGTGACTTGCCTCGACCTACACCGACACGTCCGTTGCCATCACCGACCACGGTCAATGCAGCAAAACCAAAAATACGCCCACCTTTTACAACCTTTGCAACACGATTTACTGCAACAAGTTTTTCCTGCAGGTCTTCGTTACCAGTAATTGAATTTGATAATGCCATAAATAGTTTCCTTAGAATTCCATACCTTGTTCACGTGCAGCATCAGCCAATGCCTTAATACGACCGTGGTATTTAAAGCCGGAACGGTCAAATGCAACTTTTGAAACACCTGCTTTTTTTGCTCGTTCAGCAAGTATCTTTCCAACAACAGAAGCAGCTTCAATATTACCGGTACTTTTAATCTGGCTTCTGACTTCTTTATCAACAGTTGAAGCACTCGCTAAAACTTCTGAGCCATTCGGCGCAATCACCTGCGCATAAACATGGCGTGGTGTTTTATTAACACACAAACGTGTTACGCCAAGTTGTTTAATTCTGGCACGTGCCTTGGCAGCACGACGTAATCTTTCAGTTTTTTTACTCATATCTTTTAAGCCTTCTTAGCCTCTTTGCGAATAATTCGCTCATCCGAATAACGCACACCCTTACCTTTGTAAGGTTCTGGTGATCGGTAAGCACGAATATTTGCTGCAACCTGACCAACCTGCTGTTTATCAATACCTTTAACAACTATCTCGGTCTGGCTTGGTGTTTCGATCGTAATACCTTCAGGGATTGGAAATTCAACCGGATGAGAAAAACCCAGAGTTAAATTGAGCGTCTTGCCTGACACTGCAGCCCTGTAACCAACACCAACAATCTCAAGCTTACGCTCAAAACCTTCACTGACACCGGTAACAATATTTTGAATCAAAGCGCGTGTTGTGCCCGATAATGCTTTGGCAAACTTGCTGGTATTATTCGCCGTTGTCTTCAGGACATTCTCTTCCTGTTCAACTTTCACCATAGGATGGATGTCATGAGACAACTCGCCTTTACCACCTTTAATCGTAATCAGGTTACCTGCGATATTGACATCAACACCGCTGGGAATACTTATTGGGTTATTTGCTATTCTTGACATAGTTCAATCCGTTTAAGAAACAATACACAGTACTTCACCACCAATACCGTGTTCTCGTGCTGATTTATCTGTCATTACGCCTTTGGCAGTAGAAACAATCGCTACACCAAGACCGCCCATTACTTTTGGCAAATCATTGACTGATTTATAACTTCTCAGACTCGGACGACTCATACGCTTAATCATCTCAATAACTGGCTTGCCTTCAAAATACTTCAATTCGATTATCAATGAAGCTTTATTGTCATTCTCTTCAACCCTATAGTCAGAGATATAACCTTCCTGTTTTAAAATATCAGCAATAGCGACCTTTAATTTGGAAGAGGGTATCTTCACATCACGTTTATTACGCTCCAGTGAATTACGAATCCTGGTCAACATATCTGAAATAGGGTCTTGCATACTCATGCTTTTAATCTCGCTCTACTTAATTACCAACTGGCCTTAACCAGTCCTGGAACATCACCGCGCATTGCTGCTTCGCGTAATTTATTTCTTGCCAAACCAAACTTACGATAATAGCCATGAGGACGACCGGTAAGATTGCATCGGTTACGAATACGAACAGCGCTCGCATCTCTTGGCATCTTATTTAATTTTTCGCGTGCTACCTTGCGTTCATCTTCTCCTAAAGAAGTGTTTTTGATGATTGCCTTTAATTCAGCTCTTTTCGCGGCATATTTCTTCGCCATGCGAATTCGCTTAATTTCTCGATTTACCATGCATGCTTTTGCCATATCAAACCAACCTTAAGTCCTTAACGGAAAATTAAATGCCGCTAACAATGCACGGCCTTCTTCATCTGTGTTTGCTGTCGTTGTAATTGTGATATCCATACCACGTAACGCATCGATTTTGTCAAAATCAATTTCAGGAAAAATAATCTGTTCCTTAACACCCATGTTGTAATTACCTCGACCATCAAATGATTTCGGGTTCAAACCACGAAAATCACGAATACGAGGAATCGCTATCGAAATCAGTCGATCAAGAAACTCATACATACGCTCACGTCTCAATGTGACCTTACAGCCAATTGGCCAACCATCACGCACTTTAAAGTTAGCAACAGATTTTCTTGCCTTGGTAACAATAGGTTTCTGTCCCGCAATCTTGGTCATATCTTCAACAGCATGTTCAATGACTTTTTTATCGGCGACCGCTTCACCTAACCCCATATTCAATGTGATCTTGGTGATCTTGGGCACTTCCATAGGTGACTTGTAACCGAACTGTTCGGTTAACTTCTGTATCACCTGATTTTTATAATGTTCTTGTAATCTGACCATGACTATTGACCTTATACATCCACGACTTCGTTATTCGACTTGAAATAACGTACTTTTTGACCATCTTCCAGATAACGGAAACCCACTCGGTCAGCCTTGTTGCTAACAGGGTTCCATATCGCCACATTTGAAATATGGATAGGCGCCTCTTTTTCAACAATACCGCCCGGGGTTCCCTGCATAGGATTGCCCTTGGTATGACGCTTAATCATATTAACGTTCTCAACAATCACCTTGTCCCAATCGTTAAGGACAGACAAAACAACGCCACGTTTGCCTTTGTCTTTTCCAGCGATCACGACAACTTCGTCACCTTTTCTAATACGGCTCATTAGAGTACCTCCGGTGCCAAAGAAACAATCTTCATAAACTGTTCACCACGTAACTCACGGGTAACAGGACCAAAGATACGTGTACCAATAGGCTGTAATTGATTGTTTAACAATACTGCCGCATTACCGTCAAAACGAATCAAGGAACCATCCTGACGACGGACACCTTTACGCGTACGTACGACAACAGCATTATATACTTCACCTTTTTTTACTTTACCGCGTGGGATAGCTTCCTTAATGCTGACCTTGATTACATCGCCAACATTCGCATAACGGCGCTTTGAG
>JBNLAL010000226.1:0-3450 GCA_050302115.1 Gammaproteobacteria bacterium
GTTGTTCTACAGGTCTGTCTGACGATTCTTTGTAAGCGGGGCATGATAGTTTTGATTGGTACCATACGTGTACGCAACGTGAGTTCTTGAATTTCATGATGTAAGCGCTCCTTTTCAATTAACAATTCATCAAGTTCTCGAAAGTCACGGGCGATTTCCTGGTTGAATTCATATGAGTCCATTGCAGCTTCAACTATCTGGTGAGTAACGGTATGTAATTCGTTATATTCTTCAAGTTCAAGTGAATCAAAGACTTCATTCTGATTTACTGCCTGTTTTTGTTCATAAGCCGTACCTTTAACGTCAACCTGTACTTCAAGATCAGCTGCAAGATTTTTAACCATGGATTGATGTTCGATCAATCTCTGTGCTTGCAAGTTTGAAATGCGAACTTTTTCCTGTAATTGGGAAGTCACAATCATGTTTTCACCCATCAAGCGTAATATTTCATCTATCAGGTTTGCTGGTACGCGTAGTATCGGGATGTTTGCACTTTCTTCATCCTGTTCTTTTTCAGTAACATCTTTTTTAGGTCCTGATGCAGTTTCGGACGTAATAGCATCAGACTTGAGACATTCAGCACCTTCATTGTCAATACGGTTGGCCCAATCCAGAACACTTTGCAAAACTTCCTGACTGTGGGATGGTGCAGAGCCTTTTTCCAGTAAAGCTTCGCTCATTTCTTCAAGGCAATCTGATGCATCCATTAATGTTGTTGCCAGAGCTGGCGAAGGAAGATGGTTCAGCTGACTTAATAAATTCAAGATGTCTTCAAGTTGATGCGTTAATATTGCTATTCCTTTCACACCAACTGTATTTGCTGCACCTTTAACTGTATGTGCAACACGTTGTGCTTTTTGTACTTCACTAATATCGCCACTTCCGTCAATTAATGCCTGTATGGAAGCCGAAAAAGATTCAGTTTGGCCTGGCAACTCCTGCAATAAACCATCGAGTAGTTCCTGATTTATGTCAGCTGGTAATTCAATCGAAACATCATCTGCCGTTGCGACTTTTTGTCTTTCTTCTTTATTAATGTCTTTTTCAGATATATATATCGCTTTTAGAAGGTTTATCAGTGCTGGAGAAATTTCTTTTATTAACATTTCAGGCAGACTACTATCCTGTAGTACGTCAACAATTGCATCACAAAAATGCTCGTCGCCTGGATTTTCAAGATAACTTAAAATTCTTTCTGGCCATTTTTGTAATAAACTTACTTGATGATTGTTTAATACAGCATCTTCCTCTACAAATTTGTTAAGATTTTTACAAAAAACCATACATGCCTGATGTAGCCCATCCATTTCTGCTGCCTGGCAGGCGCTGCCGAAACGTTCAATTCTTATGGAATATTCTGACAGGAATTGAGTTTTGCCAGTTTGGTCTATTGAATTGGATGTGATTTTTTCAATATATTCATTAACGTCACTAAGAAGTAATATGACTTCCTCACGCAACATATCGACCAGATCTTTGCTGATGGTGTGAGGCGCTGCGAGAATATCGTTTGTATCAATAATATCATCAAGAATTTCATTCAGTTCATCTTGAACCTCTTTATTGGAGGTTACAATTGTTGCATCCAGGTTTGTTTCAGGTTCTTCTGCACCTCCCATCATTTCCTTAATGACTTTGCTGTCTTCTTCACTTAGCGGATTAGGCCATAATGGATTACCTAGATAATCAAGTAGATTGTTAATGTATTCCAAATTTACGGTATCAGATAGATATTGTTTTACAACATCTGGCCATTGTTTAATATGTAAAACACATTCGTCTGTAAAACTGGCATCAGTCAGCATATCGGAGATATTTTCTTTTATAATGAGACAAATGTCCTGGAAACCAAGAAGTCCCATTTCTCCTGCTAAAAGCCCAATCTCTTCAGTTGTATCTCCCAGTTCTTTAATAATTTCCTTTTGTTCCGTTGAGACTTTTGCAGCTATTATATTTAACTTATTTTGCAATTCAGCCAGTGGCTCTTCTATTTCAGGTTTATCTTCTTCCACATTAGCATTAAACATTTCAATTATAATGTTTGCATCAGTATCAGATAGTGGTGATGGCCATGAAGTATTTTTTAAAGTATTGGTTAAATTAATAACCGACGTGTCATCCGATTTATCAGATAAACATTTCTGTAGTTGATTAAGAGTTAGTAATAATAATTTTTTTTGTTGTTCTGATAGTTCCTGATCTGCTTTAACCAGGTCGTTAATATTTTCCTGAATCAAAAGGCATAAATCCTGGAGGCCATTTAATTCGGTTCCAGTTAATGCTTCCACTAATTCGTTTAATTTTTCATTTAGAGATTCAATCTCTATAGTATTGCGCACTTCAAGGATGTTGATACTGTCAGATAATAAAGACGCTATATTGCCTTTCACTGTCTCATTACGTATTCCCTGTTCGATCAACATCTCTTTTAACACATCAAGGTCATCAATATTTACAGACGAATTAAGTTCTGAATTTGTAAAAAAATTAACGAGAGCAGAAGCGGTGGATTCTTTTCCGTCTCGAACATAATTTGCTGCAAGTATGCGCCACTGATTTAACAAGTCGTATTGTTTAGTGCTTAATTCTGAATCTTCAATCAAATCGGAAAAAGTTTCTTGTAGCATCAGACAGACATCCTGAAAGCCTAATAACTTGTTTTCACCGGCAAACATCCCAAGAGATTCAATATTGTTCAGGACCGGAGAGAAGGATTCAGCTGATAACTTTTCTGGAGCAGGTAATGACTTAACAAGCTGATCAATGAGTTCTTCCAGCTTAATTTGTATATCTGAACTCATGACATTACTTAATGATAAATAATAAACTTTAGTTGATATGCTACTGAATATTCATTTCATCTTCAGCGAGTTTAAATACTCCTACCGAAGCAACTAATTGCATTGCTTGCTCAACGAGTTCATCTGTGTGTACTGTTTGATCCTGCAGGTGAGCACCTGTCTTACGCACACTGTCACGAATAATATCGGTACGCTCACGTAATTGCTTACTCGTTTTAGCCTGAGCAATCGCGTTTTCCGCAATTTTTTGTACCATGCTTACTAGCTCAGCAGTAGTGGATTGTGTTTCTTCCATTTGTTTACCCGCTGTTTCTGCTAACTGACTACCTCCGACAACCTGGGTGATCAATTCATTCATGGTGTTTACAGTATTCACAGTTTCAATCTGGATATTGTTTACCAATGTCCCTATTTGAGAGGTTGCCTCACGGGCATTTTCCGCCAGTCGTTGTACTTCGTCAGCAACAACCGCAAAACCACGTCCCGCCTCACCAGCGGAAGCAGCATGCATACTCGCGTTAAGTGCGAGAATGTGTGTTCTTTCAGAAATGTTGTTAATCAGGTTCACTGCAGTACTAATTTCCTGGGAACGTTCGCCCAGACGTTTAATACGCTTTTCTGTTTCATGAATGGTTTCGCGAATATTGTT